>CAMWSM010000014.1 GCA_947176915.1 uncultured Porphyromonadaceae bacterium
CAAGAATAAAGCGCGAGTAAACGCCTTTTACATTAATTAAACTCCCACCACGTTTCCTCTCTCGAAACCCGTCGGCGTGAGTCTTTCCGCAAAGTTAATAACTTTCCCCCATTTTACCCCAATATACCCCGGAAAAATATTCTAAATTAAACCGTAAAATCTATGCCTATAATATTTTTTTAAATTTGTCTCGGCATAAACATGAAAAAGGACTATTCTGTAAGGACAATCTTGAATTTCAATTCAACATCTCAATTTTATGAGGCATCACAACTCTAATGAATTTTCCTTCATAAGAAAGTCATAAATACTTATTATGGTAATTCCATTTTCGGTATGCAGAACCGGGGTATATTCTCCAAGTATTATTATTTTCTTGAAAGCGTCCTTCACATTCAGCAACGAGGTTGATTCTTGTTGCATTTTGGCTTCATCTATCATTCTGTATGCTGACTGAATGTAATAGCGTTGGCTTCCATTATTGCACACGAAGTCTACCTCGTAGTAACGACGCTCACGACCATCAGATTTTTTCTCATTTTTTGTAACAACTCCTACATCCACGCTAAAATCACGAGCTAACAACTCGTTATACACAACATTCTCCAACAGATGTGAATATTCAATCTGCCGGAAGTTCAGGCGTGCGTTACGCAACCCACAATCAGCAAAATAATACTTGTTCATACTCTCTATATATTTTTTACCTTTGATGTCATATCTGGTTGCCTTTTCCATTAGGAATGACTCACATATATACTCAAGATACGAGGCAAGTGTGTTACGGTTCACTTTCTCATGCCTTACACTCTCAAATGTATTTGCAAGTTTAGTCGGATTAGTCAATCCTCCTATTGACGATGCCAGTATATTCAGGAAATCATCAAGCACTTCTTTGTTCCTGATTTTGTTCCGCTCTACTATATCCCTTATATATGTTCGTGTAAACAGTGCTTTAAGAAACTCCCTCTTGTCTTTCTCAGATTCTTTAAGGACGACCTGTGGCATACCACCATATATCATATAGTCTGTGAGTGCATTCGCAATGTCACCACCTTTAACAGAGTAATATTCGCTGAAAGACAATGGATATAATCTTATTTCGTCACCTCTGCCGGCAAATTCTGTACGAACTTGACTGGACAAAAATCTGGCATTACTTCCTGTAACGTATATATCTGCGTTTGCCATATTGAGATAACTATTGAGCACATCTTCAAATTCAGGCACAAGCTGGATTTCATCAATCATTATATAGTGTACCTTTTCATCTGTAAGCATTGAGTCTATGTATGCCAAAAGCTCATCAGGATCACGAAGCCTTTTGTTGCGTCTGTCTTCAAGATTTATATTGATAATATGACTTTCAGCCACACCCTGTTCCTTTAACCAGTTGGCATAAATGGTTGATAACAAAAACGATTTTCCACATCGTCTTAATCCGGTCACAATCTTTATCAAGCCATTATGACGTCTGGCAATCAATTTATTAAGATAAGTATTTCGTGGAATTATCATCGTATTGAAAATTTATGTTCTGTGGTACGTTTTTTTTCAATACAAAATTAGTTGATTTACTTGTATTAGCCAAATAATCAATAAAATCAATCATTAAAATTATCAACAACTTCCATTTCAAGATCTATCCCACAGACATCATTCAATATTCCAATTCTTTCATCAATACATACTTAGGCACTAAGCCCCTTCTTCCTTATTCTTAACCATGATAAAATTGGCGATTTTTGATCGACAAGAATAAAGCGAGTACGCCTTTTACATTAATTAAACTCACACCACGATTCCTCTTTCGAAACCCGTCGGCGTGAGTCTTTCCGCAAAGTTAATGAATCACCATCATATTTCTTAAAAATCATCGAAAATAAAGATGGTCTTTTCAGATTATGTCGAAACGTGAAATTTGTTTTTTTAAACTTTTTTTCTTAATTTTACGCCAAATTCCACTTTTTGCGAACAATGGCCGAAGATATAGAGAATACCGTAGACTCACTCTCCGCGGACCCCGACATCAATAATATTTCTAACGATAATGCCCCTGCTTCAGGACAAGCAAATAAGCTGACGAACGACCCGACTGTAAAGAAAACTATCCTTTCGGGAATGTTCCGTAACTGGTATCTTGAATATGCCAGTTACGTGATTCTTGAACGTGCCGTCCCTCACATTGAAGATGGACTAAAGCCCGTGCAACGACGTATACTCCATTCAATGCAGACCCTTGACGACGGCAGATTTAACAAGGTGGCTAATATCGTGGGAAATACCATGCAGTATCACCCTCACGGTGATGCGTCAATCGGTGATGCGCTCGTCCAACTCGGTCAAAAGGAATTGCTCATCGACACTCAGGGTAACTGGGGAAATATTCTGACAGGAGACTCGGCAGCCGCTCCCCGATATATTGAAGCCCGCCTTTCGGAATTTGCTCTTGAAACTGTCTTTTCACCTAAAATCACCGATTGGACACTTTCATACGACGGTAGAAAAAGAGAACCCGTTACTCTCCCGGTAAAATTTCCGTTGCTCCTCGCTCAAGGCGTGGAGGGAATTGCCGTGGGTCTCTCATCAAAAATACTTCCTCATAATTTCAATGAGATTTGCGATGCTGCCATATCATACCTTAAAGGCGAGGAATTCAAGCTGCTCCCCGATTTTCAGACAGGGGGTCTTCTTGATGCCTCCAGATATAATGACGGAGCACGCGGGGGAAGCGTGAAAGTAAGAGCAAAGATTGAAAAGATCGACAACAAGACATTAGCGATTACCGAACTCCCATTCGGCAAAACCACATCCACACTGATCACATCCATCCTGTCCGCTCAAGAAAAAGGTAAAATCAAGATTCGCAAAGTGGATGACAATACTTCCGCAACGGCAGAAATACTTGTTCACTTACTTCCCGGCACATCATCCGACAAGGCAATTGACGCTCTGTATGCCTTCACTGATTGCGAAGTGAGCATTTCTCCTAACTGCTGTGTGATTATGGACAACAAACCCCACTTCCTCAGCGTGTCTGACCTGTTGCGTTATTCTGTTGACCACACCCGTGAACTTCTACGCAGGGAATTGGAGATTAAACTCGGAGAAACCAAGGAGACACGACTTTATTGCTCTTTGGAGAAGATTTTCATAGAGGAAAGAATATATAAGGATAAGGAAGTGGAACAGGCTGCCGACATGGATGCTGCCATCGCACATGTCGACCATAGGCTCGAGCCATTCAAACCCTCTTTTTTCCGCGAAGTAACAAAAGAGGATCTAATCCGCTTGTGGGAAATCAAAATGGGTCGTATTCTGAAATTCAATACCGATAAGGCAAACCAGAGAATAGCCGACCTTGAAAAAGATATTGAACGCCTTCAGTTCGATCTTGACCATATTGTGGAGTACACTTCCGCATGGTATTCTCACCTTAAGGATAAATATGGTGAGTCATTTCCTCGTCGCACCATCTTGAGAGGATTCGACTCAATCGAGGCGGCTAAGGTGGCGGAAGCCAATAAACGTCTTTACTATGACAAGAGCGGAGGATTTCTCGGCACCTCCCTAAAGGATAATGAATTTTTATTCACCTGTTCGGATATTGACGATATCCTGATCATATATCGTGACGGCACCTATAAACTTGTTAAAGTACAAGATAAGCTATACGTCGGAAAAAAGATCATCCATATAGGATTGTTTAAAAAGGGAGATAAACGCACCATCTACAATGTGGTGTATCGCCACGGCAAGCCGGGCACAACAGACGAAGATGGAAAAATCCTCGGTTATTCCTATATGAAACGCTTCTGCATCACCGGACTCACACGTGAAAAAGAATATAACCTCACTAAAGGGTTGCCGGGCTCTAAAGTGGAATGGCTCAGCTGCAATCCCAACGGAGAGGCGGAAGTGATAAAGTGCATATTGAAAGACGAGCCTAATGAATCGGGCAGACGTCCGCGTGCCAAAGAGGTTATGATTAATTTCGCCGACCTATCGATAAAAGGCAAAGAAAGTCTGGGAAATCTCGTAACAAAATATCAGATTGACGACATACGGCTCGTGGAAAGAGGAAGCAGCACATTAGGCGGAAGAGAAGTATGGTTCGATCGTGATGTTCTGAGGCTTAATTATGATGGCAGAGGGGAAAGTCTGGGCATTTTCCAGGGTGAAGACCTTGTGCTGATCATCACCAAGGATGGTGAGTATTTCACATCTACCTACGCTGACACGAATCATTACGACGATAACATCGCGAGAATTGAGAAATTTGACCCGGATAAGGTGTGGACTCTTGCACTGTATGACTCCTCTCTTGGTTTTCATTATCTGAAGAGATTTCAATTTGAACCTACATCAAAACCACAACGTTTTGCAGGCGCCGACTCCACATCCCGTGTTCTTGTCTTGACTGATACGGTTTTCCCCCGTCTCGAAGTGAAATTCGGCGGACATGACTCAGTCCGCCCCTCTTTGGAAATTGATGCGGAGGAATTTATTTCTGTAAAAGGTTATAAGGCGAAAGGTAAACGAATATCCAATTTTGAGATAGGGAGCATCACTGAACTTGAGCCAATCCGTTTCCCGGAACCAAAAGAGGAGATCCCGGAGATAGTGGAAGAAGATCATCCTGATGAAGAAACACCTCAACAGGTGGTTGAACAGGGAAATCTGTTTGAACTGGAAGATGTCAATGAAATTCCGGAAGAATAATTCATTCCTCAACGACTCTCTATAAATCACCATAATTCCTATCTTCATGAATATGCCAAGAATCAGTTTTAAGAAAATATCATTCATCCTCATTCTCCTCTCCATTCTTCTGCCTCTGAACTCACAGGCGGAAAACACTGATTCCCTTTCCTATAAGGGGAGTCAACGACCGGTAACGGGCATATATTCACTGGAAATAGGAAGGACTGACGTGCTCGCCACATATCTTTCTCCCCTTCACTATACAGGCACTCACTATGGGGCTACCGGCGAATGGAGCAAGGCTCTTCCCTTCAATCCGGAAAGCGCCATAATGCATTTTGACGGAGGATTATCATTCTGTTCTCTCCTGAATCCTGCGCACACCGCAAGAATGGTGGGCATGACCGGCGATTTCAAATGGGGAATGTCGTGGAGGAAAAATCTTCCATCCTCTTTTACTGCCACATTAGGGGGCAATATCGGATTTAACGGCGGAGCCTACTACCTTATGCGAAACAGCAATAACCCTGTGCAGGCAATGGCTCAGGCTGCCATATCTTTGAGGGCATCTGTGGCTCGTCCTCTTAAACTCGGAAAAATCTACCTGCTTTTCAGGGATGTGGTAACATTGCCTTCCCTTTCCATGTTTTTCGCTCCGCAGTATGGGGAAACATATTTCGAGATATACTTAGGCAATCATAAAGGTCTCGCCCACGCCGGATGGTGGGGAAATAACTTCGGAATTGACAACCGACTCAGCGTATCGATTGACTTCGGAAGGACTGCCATGACATTAGGCTATCATTTTTACGCCAATACACAATGGGCAAACAATCTGAACACTAAAATTTTCACCCACTCCTTCTCGATAGGAATCATTCCGGGAGGACTCGGACTGAAACCTAAAGCGAAGATTAAAAATTCAGCGAGTGTATATTCTCTTTTCTGAAATTAAAAAATTCCTCCGGCTATGAAAATAGTAAGATATATTAAATCAGCAATTCTTCTTATCTCAGTCATGACTCTTCTGGCAGCTTGTCATGACTCGCCTGAATATCCTAATAACCTATACGGAAATTTCGATGCCCTTTGGGAAATAGTTGATACACGTTACTGTTTTCTTGAAGAGAAAGGACTCGACTGGAAGAAGATCGGAGCACAATATCGCGCTAAAATCACTTCAGAAACCACTCAGAGCGATCTTTTCTTCATTTGTGCCGATATGCTTGACGAACTTAAGGATGGCCACGTGAATCTTTCCTCACGCTTCACGACAAGTTATTACCGACAGTGGTGGACAGATTATCCTCAGGACTTTTCCATGCGCACTCTTGAGGAATATTATCTGGATTTCTACTGGCTCTCAACAAGCGGCATAATCTATAAACAGCTGCCTGGAGAAATCGCTTATCTCTATTATCCAAACTTCGCGACACCCGTCGGGGAAACCTCTCTCGACTACATATTAGCCATTCTCAGAAACAGTCGCGGACTGATAATTGACATACGGGATAATGGAGGTGGCTTACTCACTAATATCGACACATTTGTCGGCAGATTTATTGACAAGGAGATTTGCGGAGGCTACATCACCCATAAGACAGGTCCGGGACACAATGATTTCTCCGAGCCCTACCCCATCACATATAAACCGGCAAAAGAGGGAAGGGTAAAATGGGACGGTCCTATAATCTTGCTGACCAACCGTTCCTGCTATTCGGCTGCCAACAGTTTTGCATCGGTAATGAAAAGCCTTCCGAATGTAAAGGTTGTGGGAGCACGCACCGGAGGGGGTGGCGGACTCCCCTTCACATCAGAAATACCGGTCGGCTGGGGAGTAAGATTTTCTGCCTCCCCCATCTATAACGCTGCCATGGAGTGTATTGAATTCGGAATAGATCCGAGTGAGGGATGTGAGGTCCATGCCCCTGCAGAGGAACTGGCCGAGGGCAAAGACGCTATTCTTGATTTTGCCATCGACCAGTTGAAAGATTTGCCATTGCCTGAGAACAAGCAATAAGGAGAGAAGACTATTGCTGAGCGTATGAGAGTATTGTCGGACTCTCCACATCTACGCCATATTCATTTGCAAAACGAAGGATTGCCCGCGCCAGTTTCGGCTTCAAATCTTCCGGACAATATCGGAAATAGGCCTCAGCCGCTCTTACATGGGCAGCATCAGGCATAGGATACTCTCTTCTTTCAGGAAGCCCGAAAACACTGTCAGGGAGTTCCTTTTTCTCTTCATAACTTAAAACATCACTCATAATTATCTGTTTTTCAATTCTTGGATAAAAAAGATTAAGCGGGAGCCAATCGGCTCCCTTTGCTTATATAACGTTTTGATAAGGGATTTGTATCAAATAAAATGACATAAAACTGATAAAAGAGAACCGAAAGTTGCATAAAAAAGTAATGAAAATAGTGGGAAATACGCGAAATTCTATGTAAATTTGCACGTTAAAACCAACCGATGGGAAATATGGGGCTCAAAAGTCCGCGTCCCGTCGGCAAAACATTAAAAATCCGATATGTATAGAGATAAGACTTGCGGCGAATTACGTCTTTCAGACGCCGGTCAGAAAGTAAAAATAGCCGGATGGGTGCAGCGAAGCAGGAAATTAGGTGGAATGACCTTTGTGGATGTCCGCGACCGTTATGGCATCACTCAGGTGGTGTTCAACCCCGGAGAGAATGAGGCAGAAAACGCTCTTTTCAATGCTGCCAACCAGTTAGGACGCGAATATGTTGTCCAGGTGTCAGGAGTTGTTGCAGAGCGCACAAGCAAGAATAAAAACATACCTACCGGTGAAATAGAGATAATCGGTGATTCGCTGAAGGTATTGAATAAGAGCGAGATTCCTCCTTTTACAATTGAGGACAATACCGACGGTGGCGATGATCTCCGAATGAAATACCGCTATCTTGATCTCCGCCGCCCCTCTGTGAGGAAGAACCTTGAACTACGCCACAAAATGGCTTTCGAGATTCGCCGATACTTGGATTCTCAAGGATTTCTTGAGATAGAAACTCCTATCCTCGTTAAATCCACTCCTGAAGGGGCACGTGACTTTGTTGTGCCTTCAAGAATGAATCCGGGAGAATTTTATGCCCTTCCCCAAAGTCCGCAGCTTTTCAAGCAGCTTTTGATGGTGAGCGGTTTTGACAGATACTTCCAGATTGCAAAATGCTTCCGCGATGAAGACCTCCGCGCTGACCGCCAGCCGGAATTCACACAGATTGACTGTGAGATGAGTTTCGTTGAACAAGAGGATGTCATAGAAATGTTTGAGGGGTTAGTAAAACATATCTTCAAATATGTCAAGAACATTGAATTTACCGACCCCTTCCCGAGAATGACATGGAATGATGCCATGCGTCTATATGGCAGCGATAAGCCCGACATTCGCTTCGGAATGCCTTTTGTGGAATTGACAGATCTTGTTAAAGGGAAAGGATTCTCTGTCGTGGATGACGCTGAACTGACTGTGGGAATCAATGCAAAGGGATGTGCAGGTTATACAAGAAAACAGATTGACGAGCTTACTGAATTCGTAAAACGTCCCCAAGTCGGGGCAAAAGGTCTGATGTGGGTAAAAGTTGAGCCTGACGGAAATTTCAAAAGCTCCGTAGGCAAATTCTTCTCCCCGGAAGAACTGTCAAAATGGGCTGAAAGAATGGATGCTCAGCCCGGCGATCTCCTGCTCGTAATGAGCGGAGAGAAGATGAAAACTCGCAAACAGCTTTGCGAACTTCGTCTTGAAATGGGCAACCGTCTGGGCTTACGTGATAAAAATGTATTTGCGCCTCTCTGGGTTGTTGACTTTCCTCTCTTTGAATGGGACGAGGAGACGCAGCGTTATTACGCAATGCATCATCCCTTCACATCTCCAAATCCGGAGGATATTCCCTATCTGCGTACCGACACAGGCAACGTCAGGGCTACAGCATACGATATAATTGTTAACGGCACTGAGCTTGGAGGCGGTTCCATACGTATTCACGAACCTGAACTTCAGAATGAAATGTTCGAACTTCTCGGGTTTACTCCCGAAAAGGCTCAGGAACAGTTCGGATTCCTGATGAACGCCTTTAAGTATGGCGCTCCCCCTCATGGCGGTCTTGCTCTCGGTTTTGACAGATTTGTGTCTATTCTCGCAGGACTTGACACAATCCGCGATGTCATAGCCTTCCCGAAGAATAACTCCGGCAGGGATGTAATGAACGAGAGCCCGTCGCCTATTGAACAGGCACAGCTCGATGAGTTGCAACTCGAACTTAAACCCCAGAAATGAGAAATACGGTAAAGGAAATTGCAGAAGCAATAGAGGCATTTGCTCCACGCTCCCTTCAGGAGAATTATGATAATGCCGGTCTGCAGGTTGGCGATCCCGGAATGGAGGTCTCTGCTGTCCTCCTATGTCTTGACGTTACGGAAGATATTCTCAATGAAGCCCTGGAACGCCGCTGCAATCTTATTGTTTCTCATCATCCATTACTGTTCAAAGGTCTGAAAGAGATAACGGGACGCACCTCCACGGAACGCATAGTGATGAAAGCAATCCGTGAGAATGTAGCAATCTACTCCGCCCACACCAACCTTGACTCTGCGAGAGAAGGGGTGAGTTATGAGATTGCACACCGTCTGCACCTCTCAAACCTTAAGGTGCTTGAGCCCAAAGATCCGGAATCCTTGACCGGCATGGGAATAATCGGAGATGTTACACCCACCCCGAAAATAGAATTTCTCAGAAAGATTAAAGAAGTTTTCAAGGTTAAATCTTTGAAATACTCCGCACAAAGCCCTCAATTGGTTGTCAGGAAAGTGGCAGTCTGCGGAGGGTCAGGAGCTTCTCTCATAAAGGATGCCATTAGAGAAAATGCCGACATCCTGATTACGGGCGATCTTAAATATCATGATTTCACGACGTTCGGACTTGACATCATCTTAACCGATATCGGTCATTTCGAGAGTGAGATCATCACTAAAGAGATTTTTTCAAGAATCATACGTGAGAGCATTCCTGATTGCGTAACATACTATTCGGAGCGGGAGTCAAATCCAATCAAATATCTATAAGAAACAAATAACACCAAATATGCCCATGGCTACTGATAAAAAAAACGATAAAGAACGCAGTGTTGAGGAACGTCTTCAGAATCTTTTCAAGCTGCAGACTTATCTTTCAAAAATTGATGCGATAAAGATTCAGCGAGGCGAACTCCCTAATGAAGTGAAGGACCTTGAAGATGAACTTATCCGATATCAGACCCGAATCCAGAAACATAAAGAGGAGATTGAGAATCTCAAGGCTTTCGTGGTTAAGAAGAAAGGTGAGATTGAGGAACGCAAAGAGAAGATCGCGCGTTATGAAGAGCAGATCGACAACGTGAGAAACAACCGCGAGTTTGCTTTCCTTGAAAAGGAAAAGGAATTCGAGGGTCTTGAAATTGAGCTTGCAGAAAAAAATATCCGCGAAGCCAATGAGAAGCAGGAACAGAAAGCAGCTGAGATCGTCAGAGCTGAAGAGGGTCTTGCCGACACCACTCACATTCTTGAGGAGAAAAAGAAGGAACTTGATGACATCGTCAATGAGACCCGTCTTGAAGAGGAGAATATCCGAGGAAAGGTGAAGGAACTTGAAGGCAAGATTGACGATTACACGCTTGCCGCATTCAAAAGAATCCGTAAGAACGCACGCAACGGTCTTGGAATTGTTACTGTGCAAAGAGAGGCTTGCGGAGGTTGCTTCAACCGTATTCCACCCCAGCGTCGCCTTGAGATAAAAATGCACAAGAAGGTGATCGTATGCGAGTATTGCGGCCGTATTATGGTTGACGGTGCTTTGGTTGGAGTAGCTCAGCCTGAAGTCGAGGCTCCTGTAAAACCAAAAAGAAAATTATCTAAATCCTCATCCAAGGATTAATAAAAATTATCATTCAATAAATCAGGGGGAGTCGCTTGACTCCCCCTGATTTATTGAATGATAATTCGCGTTCATTATTTTGCATTAATCAGGGGATGAAAATCTTCCGGGTCTTGTTGCCATTCTTCCAGATATACACACCTGGAGCTAAACCCTCCCATTTGCCATATTCAATATCCTTCTTGAGAAGACAGCCTTGCATGTTATAAATAGTTCCATGGTTTGTATTATTGCAGTCTTCAATTTCATCAATTCCGGAATCGATAGATTTTAATTCCGGGAAAACAGGCAGCGAGGGGAACCAGTAATTGGAAATCATGGGATAATCTTTCAATTTATTGCCATTGCTGTCATATCGCCGGGTGAGATAGGTCGGGATACTGAATTCCCGATAAAGTGAAACATACAATTCATCTGTAACCGGGTGTACACGCAATGAACATCCGTAAATCTTCCAATTCTCTCCATCTGTATCAAGATCAATGATTTTTACCGATTTCCTTGTTTCAATATCAAATTTATATACATATTTACCGGTAAACCAACTATTGCTGCCTCCACTCCAATAGAGAGTGTTTGTCAAAGATGAGGAACAGAATGTGTCAGGAGTCCAGGCATACCATGAGTTGGAAGGAGCATAAACTCCCGGTTCAAGAGCTATCGCCTCCGTAGAAAGTGATACAGGATCAATACGCATAAGATATGGAAGGGTCGCTCCCGTTCCTTTTGTATCTTTTGCCACACTTGCCCAAACCGATCCATCCTTTGCTGCAACAACACTGCCCACACCTGCTCCACTGCCAACTATATCCATATTGATTGTGGCGACAACTGAATCCTCGACAGGATCGATCACGATGATTCCTGATTGCTGATGCGCGAGAAAAACCTTTCCGGATGACATAACCATAGACCCGCTTTGCCCGAAATAAAGCGAACCGGTAGGATCTGTGTTAGGTTTATCATCGCCCGCATTCGGATTGTCAGTGCCTTTTATCTTACCCCTTACAGTAAATGTGTCCAGATCGAATACCCATACCCCGTTACTTGAAGAGATATAGCCCTTATGATTATCCACACCGAGAAATCCACGTCCGTCGCATTGGGCACCTGACGGATCAATCAATTCATTCTGATAGACCACCTTCATTGTTTTTGCATCAGCCACCGTAATCCTCCCTCCTGTTACTGAAGCTCCCGGATCCTTAGCTTGCTTGGCTATGAAATAAAATTTATCTTGCCAGATCGCACCATATTGATTGGTGCATCCAAGTTGTATTCCGGGATTTTCCTTCTGTATCACCCGATATTCCCAATAATTGCCCTCCGGATCATCAGGAATAAGATAGTTCACCGTAGAGTTCTGATGGCCATACCAATCTTCGTTGACAATAAACACTCCTTTCGTGTAATCAACCTCTGCCAAAGCAGAAAGACTCAGAGCCAAAAAAGGAAAAAGCAATATTTTATTCATGATTGAAAAGAATTAAAGTCCGTGTCCCATAAATTTAAATTATTTGGGACACGGACTTTTAAGTCAGTTGATTATTATTTTAACATAAATTTAAGTTTACGATTAGAATTACGATCAGTTATGAAATATACTCCCTTCTCCAATGGAAGATCAATACTGAATTTATCATCCATAACCTCAAACTCAGCTACCAAAACACCATTAGCATTATAAACAAGCATGATATGACCTTTGAAACCAACAGAATAGAAACGACGGCCCGACACACTCATGACTGAATTATCCTCTACCACCAAGGACGCATCGGAAGAGAGATCCTTTACGTTTACAGGGAGGGACAGGTAGGTTGCAACTCCGTTTGATTCTGCCCGGAGAGAAATTTCATCCGAACCCTGTCTCAATGGAATCACCGTAAGCTTATTATCCTGCAAGGATGTCTCTACAACCGGATTCCTCTCTGAGGAGGCATATAGAGCAATTCCTTCCACGTCTTCCGGATCGTTTTCAACAATTGACAATTTTATACCTATATCCATGTTATCGCGATCCGTAACAGGAATTTCGATTATTTTACCCTCCTTATCATTTACCATGTCAAGCTCGATACTTTCCAGCTCGTCAAATTCAGGAGCATATTTATCCGGGAAAACCGGCAAAGCGGGGAACCAATAATAATCCTTAAGTCGAATGGTTCTTGCGATTTCCCCCTTCGAACAATCAACGAAATGCAACCATGTATATCGGTAGTTTGAAGAAGAACCATGAGTGGTAGCGATAAGCAGCTGATTGCTCCGGTCATCATATCTCACCGTGGCATAAGGTGCCTGTTTTGTTTTCTCATCCATACCTGCCAAATCATTCGGGAAAACGAAAACCGGCTCAAGCTCGGAGACATCGCTCTTGGTGTCCCAACGGTAGTAGCCGGAATTTCCGGAAACAATACTTGCCTCCACCCCTGATCCGAACCAGATTGCTACTTTATCTTTCTCAGCGAAGAAATTTGTAGAACGCCAAGCACCCCATCCGCAAGTGATGGAAAGATGCGAAGGCATATCAACTGATTTCACGAGTTCCAGACCCGAAGGATCATAGCAGTAGAGGGTCGTAGCCTTACCGTTGGCAGTGGAAGTCGCAGCTATCCATACCATACCGTCGGCAGTCATGGTCACGCCTTGGGGATTTGCAAAGACAGAACCATCTTCATTCCTGCCGAGAACCTTGACAACCTGATCGGTTTCCGTATCGATAACGTATGTGCCGTATGCCTGTTTGATGGCAAACACATATTTACCGGCACACACCATGTCGCCAAGTTGATTGGCATATTTGCTCCCCGTTTCTATGCCTTTCACGCTCCCTGTTATAGAGAGTGTCTGCGGATCAAATATGGCTATGCCTGCTGTTGTGCCGATATAAACTTTTTGCGAGTTTACACCTACACAGGCACGTCCGTCTCCACCATCAAGAATATCATCAAAACCGGCAAGTTTCTTCAGAGTCTTCGCGTCTGCAACCACTAAGCGACCTCCGCCTCTCCTTGTGTCGCCTCCATCAGTCTCCTGCTTTGACATGACGTAGAGTTTCCCTCCGAAAATCATCGCATACTGAGAAGTGCAGCCAAATGATTCGTAAGGATTCTGTGATTCATAAGCCCGGTAGCGGACAGTGCCGTCTTTTTCAATATAGTTGATAGAACCGTTTGTATGTCCAAACCAATCTTCATTAAGCCAGAACGTGCCGTCCTGCCAGGAATCCTTTGCCTCACTACGGTCGGATTCTTGAATGATAAAATGATAAGTAGTCTCCACCTCACTTCCATCCTGCGCCTTGAAAGTTACGTCAACCTCTCCCGGCTTGTGTGTGACAAGTTCAAAATATTTACGGGTCGGATTGAAAGCCGTCACGCTATAAGTAGTTGCTACCGTAGGATCTGAGATTTCAATATCATAGCTCTGTATGTCGGCATTCGCCGGCTCCACTGCAGGACACAACGCATAGATATCCATATATGACATCGTGATATTCTTAGTGCCGTCTCCTAATATAAACCCTTCAACAGGAGTTGCAAGCGCAGCATGCACAGTCATTTCAGCATAAATATCAGGATCCTTTACCACAAATGCTCTGATAACTGCATCCCCTTCCACACGCTTTACGCTCACCGCACCGGTTCGTTTGTTAACGTATGCCACATCACTGTTCAACGAACTGAAATTAATATCCGAAAGGGTATAATCTTCGTTGTCGAAATTCAGTTCGGGAGTGAATTGTTCGTCAAAGTGGGCATTATACTCAGCCTGCGCAAAGGAGAAAGGCACATTTACAGCAACCTCTACATCAGCTGGCTGTGAGCCATAGTTGCTCTCACCCTTCGATGCGTGAGCGATTGCCGAAACACCGTTACGTCCTTTAAATCCGTCAATTTCAACTGAGAAAATACCGTCGGAAGCCGGCGTGATGTCAACACTTACAGGCTCCATACCCTCCCCACTCAGGGTTACTGTCAGGGTATAACCTTCAAGAGCAATACCATTGTTCACACGTGCAAAACGCTCAGGCAACTCAATGTCGTAATTCACCCCGATACAACCTGACAGAGTTCCGTCGCTCAGCTTCATATCGGATAGGGCAAGGCTTTCCACCACAGGTTCACTGATTGTATAATAGTTCCAGTTGGACGCAGATTTAAATGTATCGGCATATCCGGAGGGAACAATAATCGGGAATGCATAATTTCCACTTGCTTTAGCAAAAGTAAACCTATTCACAGTAACCGGAGACGTACCACAAATATAAAAAGTTACATTTTCATTATTTTCACAAATATAGTTTTGATTCATAGACGTCACGGAAGCCGGAATAATTAGTTCGGTGATACCGGTTTCTTTGAAAATATCACGTCCGCCAAGAGTTGTCAAACCCTCCGGGAGAATAACCTCCTTTACGGCCGTACAATTCTGGAAGGCATACTGTGCGATACTCTTCAGATTGTCGTTTAGACGAATCACCCCGGGAGAGGAAACAGTGGAATCTCCATAGAATGAGATTGAGTTAAGACTTCTACACCCTGAGAAGATATTGCTGGGGAGAGCAGTCACTTCGGGGCTGATGGTCACCTTTTCAAGCGCAGAACATCCTTGGAAAAGGGAAGTGGGCAGTGTCGAGATTTTTGCCGGAATCTTGACCTCTTTGAGAGCCGAGCAATTTTGAAATATACCCGAGCCGAGACTGCTAACCGAGTCAGGGATATTTATTCCTTCAAGAGCCGAGCAGCCATAGAACGCACTCGATTCAATTTTTGATACCTCATCAGGAATAACAATTTCAGAAAGCGAGGAGCAACTGTAGAAGATGCTTGAGGGTAAAGTCTTGATATGAGCAGGTAATTTCACCGTCTGAAGCTTGCTGCAACTCTGAAAGCAATTAGAACCAAGAGAAGTTATACCATCTCCGAGAATGACGGAGGTTAAAGGTGTGCCATAGAAGCAATATTGCGGAATTTCAGTGACACCATCGGGAAGATTGATAGATGAAATTCCTGTGCTCTGGAAAGAGCGGACACCGAGAGTGGTCAGACCGACCGGTAAATCCACCTGATCCAATTTAGAACAGTAGGTGAAAGCATACGTGGCGATTTCTTTCACTGAAGACGGAATATCAATGTGGTTGAGGTTGCTGCATGAATTGAAAGCATCGGCGGGAATGGTCGTAATTCCTTCCGGGAGCACTACGCTTTCCAGATTAGACGCATAATAGAAACACTTTTCATCAAGAGCAGTTACATCGAAACTGATTCCTTGATATGAAACAGAGTTGGGAATCACTACATCACCGCTATAACCCGTTTTGTTGGCTGCTTTGATTGAAGAATTGTCGGTCTTGTCGTTGTCAGTCTTTTGGTAAGTTACCTTAACAGTATTGCCATCATCGCCGATACCGGAGACAATATAAGCGATTCCATTGGCAATAAATTTGTCGCCCGGGTTGACGGGGATACCGAATTCTGAAGTTGTTTTGAACACGCTCCAACCGGGGGCAGCCGCATAAGCAGAGGAATATCCAATCGGCACCTTCAATTCGGCTCCGTCAGCTGTGATCTCCCCAAAAGCATCTTCACTACATTCGGGAGGGTATATAGAGTTTACCATCACATTCTCAATAGCGGAGCATCCACTAAATGCTTTAGCACCTATGGACTGGATGCTTTTTGGAATGTCAAGCGAAGTTATTTTAGTGCAATCTTCGAAGACAGACACACCAATTTCCTCAATATCGTCAGGAATAATTATTTCTGAGAGGGAAGTGCCTTTGTATAATTCATCAGGAATAGCTTTCAAACCCTCAGGGAGAATGAATTGAGAAAAATTTGCACATCCGGAGAACACACCTTTGCCAAGAGAGGGCACAGCTGCATTTTCCGCAAGAATAAGTTCTTGCAAAGAACTACCACTGAAAGCGTAGTCGCCTATTTTAGAGATTGAGGAGGGGAGTGTCAATTTACCAATTTGCGCATTTGCAAAAGCACTTGACTTGATTTTAGTGACACTATATGTATCATCATCAACTGTTATAGTTGCAGGCACAGTGATGTCTCCGGAATAGTCAGTCAGAGCTTCTCCTTCAATTTCGAATGGAGCTACGAGTGCAACCTTGCGTAAGTTGTAGTTCGTAAGGTTGTAGTAAAGTCCACCAACTTTAAATTCGGTTTCAACCCCCTCGGGAAGAGGGTCTGGAGCGGCCTTGAATTTTTTCCAATCTCTTGGAATCATATCGAGCGAGAAATTCCAACCATCCCAACAACCGTCTTCCAATACACGCCCTGAGGCACCCCAGCCTGAGTATCCGAAAGAAGAATCCTGACTTCCTTTCACCCAATATGACCAATAGGAGACATACCATCCGGCACCCCAGAAATCGTCCTCATCCACGGCTTTCCAATCGTCATAGTCGTAGTCGGAAGAACCACCTTTGTCAGGATCGTAGCCACGAGGATGAATAAACAAACCGTTTTCTGAAGTGTATATTTGATTGTCCTTATCATCTTTAAGAGCGATATCTTCGTCTCCATCCCGATCCCAGCCGAAGCCGTTGATTGTATAACCACCGAGGGGATCTGTGGGGCTGGAAACGTTGGTGTATTGAATGAGGCTATAGAGTTGCGGATGATCGGCTACCACGGCGCGAATCATATCAGCCCCGGTAGCTAAACCATCCCAACGATAACCGAAGACCAGAGCACAATCCTCTTTGGGATCATTCCACTGGATAACAAGAGCAGCACGGTTAGAACCTTCGCCGGTCCAACTTTCAATCATATCGAAAGTGAAATCCCCTTCGGGAACCGCAAGGTCATGCCCGGGGTCGAAAGGGTTGTCGGAGGCTGTAGCAATTTCATTTGCAACGCCCTTTGGGGTATATGGAATACCCTGCACAGTGCGAGGAATAAAAGCTGACGCTCCGGCTACGGTTGCCAGTCCGGCAACAAAGAAAATCAGTTTCTTATTCATAGCGAGAAATGTTAAAGATTAGTGAATTATTATTTTTTTTGACTTATTGCCAACTACTTTCAAATACAAACCGGGAGGAGCGGTTTCTATATTATTGACCACCGATCCATCGAGGCGATAGAAAACAGGAGAGTTTGAAGTTTCATCACGATAAGCAGCATCGACGCCGGAATTGTCAAAATGACTGTAGTCGAGTTCATGCCAAGGTTTGCTTGCCCCGGTCGACCCATCTATTTCTCCCCCTACAGGACCATCGAGGTAAGTATATTTCCAGGCATCGACCGACCCATTTGAGAGTTTGCGTGACGAATATCCAAGTCCGGAATAACTCAAGCTTTCAGAGTCAGCACCTCCAACCCAATAACTCCAATATCCCTTATACCATCCGGCATGCCAACGCAGGGAGATGTCTTCTCCATATTTATGCCAATGGTCATAGTCGTAACATGCATATCCATAAGCTTTCGCATCGATAGGATGTTCCAGAATATGAGTGGTTTTCGATTCCTCGATAGCTTGTTCGCATAAATCCGGAGTGTCCCAGCCCGGTGTTGAGGTCTGTCCGAGCATTTCATTTGCAGAAAACCAGTTGAAACTTATACAAGGATCTTCTAAAGCTGATTCAAAGTCATATTCAATATACCCGGCTATGGCATTATCCTGTGAGTAACCTATACCACACACTGTATTCCCCATCCAGCCGGTAAACTGGGTAAAAAGATATAAGTCATTGCAATTTGATGCGATCGCCCGGAACATATCCTCGCCGGAAGGCGGTTCTGCCCCATCATCCCACCGATAACCCCATACATACGCTTTTTCCTCACCCCCATCATCAAATTGAACTATAAGAGCGGCTTTGTTTGGACCTTCCCCCGACCAGAAACGGATTTTATCCCAATCTACCACGAAAGCATTCGCCGTCAGCGAGGCTGCCAGAAGGAAAGATGCAATTGTCGTTTTGTTTTTTCTGAAAATCATTGTTATTTATTATTATGGTAATTTCTATGGTATTTCCGGAATTGGGATTGACAGAACGTCAATGTGCAAGTCTGCGCCTCGGCAAAGTTCCGTAGAAGTCTCTCCGAGCCAACCGCAATATTGGTTTACTCCGGTATACACCCGGATAAAGTCAACACCGGGAAGATTGACAGGATTCCCGCTGTTATCGACAGCCCAGTCTATTTTGAAACTATTTAGATCAGGATAGTCATTCGGATGATTATCAACATATCCCCAGTCATAGCAATATAATATATAATATCTCCCGTTCCCACTGGTGTCGACGGCATTGGATGGCAGACACGTTCCCTTGAAGATTAATTCGTCAGCATCATTCCATTGAGGCCAATAACTTTGGTCGTGGAAAATATTTTTAGGCAGAAAACTGTCAATACCTTCTGAATCATGCCAAGGGATATACTCCACATCGGTCAGGAAGCCGCTCTCATCGCCTACGGGACTGTGTGCTTCCTCAGGATGCTTATAACTGACCGTATAATTATGTTTAGTTGATTTGTCATAGAAAGCACTTCCGGCAAGTTCATACCATTCATCATCAGGAATTCCGTTGCAATTCTCATCATAGCTCACCATAACAATCCCCGGTTCGGCTGAGCCCCCCTTTCTTGTCGGATCTGTCAGTTCATAAAATGAATTGCCCCATATTCGGAAATCATACTCACCGGGAACATTTATCACCGTATGGTCAAATCCGAATGTAACAAAACCACCGTAACCACCGAGAGTTATCATTATATCATTGGTGCCGGATATTGATTCTTCCGCTTTTTTAAGAATATCAGCATACGTATCCCCCTCTTCATATCTCGGCATTTCATTAACAAACTGGCCGGGAGCGGGACAATATTCATAAACCCTCGAAATATAAGGACTATACTCCACCTCCTCATGAAGCACGTTTACCGTGAAATCAAAATGATATGGGGTCTGCTCATCGATTATTTCAAAAGTCAGATTATACGTTCCCTCCTCCTGAGCAAGAAAAATATAACTGCGCTCAGTCGAGACCGGTTCCCCATTGATTCTCCATAGATATCTTTCCCCAGTCAATGCGGATTGCAAGGGCAATTTCGACATGCGGGGTATGTAGTATATGTCATCAATCCCCAGATTTACCATAGGTATTTCCGAAGAGCAACTGACGAGTGGCAGCAAACCTATATAAATCAATGTTTTCTTATTCATTTTTCAAGAATGTTATGTGTGCGGGTATATCCCCTGTACGGACACTCCATTTCTTATGTCCGTCAGGAGTGAAGCAGTAGAGGGTCCCGGAGGAAACATAGTTCTTTGCGTCGGTTACAAAAATATCTCCGGTCGCAGGGTGAACTGCGATCCCATAAGGAATGGTGATATCTTTCTCGCTGCCGTCCGTAATGAAGTTGTCAGATATGATCTCTTTTGTGCGTATGTCAATGACTCCGTAAGTTATTGAATTGGAAGCAGTATAATTGTTCCATTCCGTGGCGTAATAGAACATTTTATCACCATAAAACGCCATATTAGAGCATGCCACAGGAATGGTGTCTGTCACTACCATTTGATTGAATCCCGGTTTCTTTTGCAACACATATAATCGTGAGGGACGAGACTGATAATCTCCACGTGATGTAACCCATAATTTATTGTATTTATCTTTCTTCAGGCGATGGAGATTTATACCGACCGGAATCTGTTGAACTTGCTTGAAATCAACCATCTGGATAACAGATACAGTATTGTCGTAATCCGGGGCTCTGTATCCTCCCGAGTTAGCGACATACATATAGTCGTCCACAATTTCCATCTCTTCGGGTTGATAGCCTACGGAAACTTTCCGCGTAACAGCAAGAGAAAGTGTGTCTACCTCATATACCGCCCCTTTTGGAGCGTTGGGATCTATCAGTACGGGGCCGACGTATGAGCTGACGTAGGCTTTGCTACGATGAAACCTTACATAACGGCAGTTGGGAATGTCAATCTGTCCGAGCCGGAGGCCTGAACGGGAATCCAATACTTCAACCTTATGAGAGCAGTTCACCACAACATATAGTTTACTGCCGTATATCCCTATGTCATTCCCGACATCCCCGAGCTCTTTTATGACATTAGGGTTTTTCTCTGCATAAAAATTTCTGGAATATAACCCGGTGTGATAATCATAGAAATCAAGGGTGCATTTATTGGAACCCATATTTCCTTCATTGACGAGGTAAAAACCACGAATACCCCCCTCGCGTGTTTCATCTCCGATTATTTCGTACTCTGTGGGCACCACAAGCTCATCCTCTCTGCAACCTACGGCAATCAACGTCAGAAGCAGAGAAAAATATAGGGAAAAACGTCCGGTGTTCATATTTCTACTGTTATGGTAAATCTATAGTTGCGTTTTGGCATAGGGTAGTTGAGTATGACGTCATAATCCTGACTGAGAAGATTATTGACCTCTATCAACCCTCGTAAGGAGACTTTGCCTAATTGGAAATCCTTACTTAATGACAAGTCGGAGGTATACCACGGCTGTGTATAATTATATCTTATATTCTCCTGCTGGTTATATCTTTCGCCGACGTATATCCAGGAATAATTAAGTCCCCATCCTCGCCATTGTGCATTTACCACAGCCGATCCCGAATGTCGCGGTATATAGGGAATCTGATCGCGGTAATAATTGTCGGCAGGATTGGTTATGTCGATAGCTCTCTGAAAGGTATATTGTCCGCGTAAGGTCAGAATTATATCTTTATATGGATTGATCGTCAGAAGTCCGGTCAAGTCAATGCCTCGTATGTCTACAAGTCCGAGATTAAGCATGGTCCAGCGGAACTGCTGACCCTTGGGATAAGCGACAATCTTATCCTTGACACGGTTGTAATAAGCATCTGCACTTATGCGGGCTGCCGATATAAAAGCTGAAGAATGATGGTCATAAAGGAGTCCGACATTATATTGAGTGACGCGTTCCGGTGAAAGTTTTGAATTGCCCATATCAGCATAATACAGGTCATTAAACGTAGGCATCCTGAAAGATTGCTTGTAGAAAATACGTATGGAAAAATCTTTATTGCGTAGAGGATAGCCGTTCATGAATACCGCCGGTGAAAACACATTCTTGTCTGAGGGTGCCTGCTGCCCCTTTATTCTGTCGTGAATATTGATGCCTAACGCGCTCCCTTGTATTTTGAATCTGTCAAGGTTAAGAGCCGTTGCGACAGACAGGTATTGTGAAATCCGGTCAGGTTTTACAAACCCATACATATCCGCATCAAGTGTGTTCCATAAAAAGTCGTAACTACCGGAAATAGACCAGCTTTCATTTATCTGCAATTCATTTGCCGTAGAAAAATATATTTCCTTTTGCCTGTAAAGATTATCTATTTTTACCTGTTTATCATCATTATTGACATAATGAGTCCGATAGAATGCGTATTTTATATTATTTAAAGTTGTGAATTTTCCAAAATACCCCGTATAGCGTCCTTGTATAAATGAATTGGTGTCCCATATCCTTTCTCCACGGCGCCATACGTTATTCACAATTGCACCGGGCACTCCACGCTCGGAATTATAATTATAAGCCTTGAATGTCCATGACCCCGACTGCAAACCACCGTGAGTGTTAAGTTCAATTCTTGTTGCATTGATATCTCCGTTTTGACGCACGGCTGTGGTGTCGTATGCCAGTTCTCCTGCCGGATTCACGCGTCGGTAACGGAATTTGTATTTTCCACTTGAGTTTACCCATTCCGCACTTAATGATGCTGAGATTCTTTCGCTAAGTTTAAGTTCAACCAATGCGGAGGGATTCAATAAATCAAACGATCCGGCTCTCAAAGTTGCTCGTGCATGATAGGTTTCTCCATCATCAAAAAAAGGTGTGCGCGTACGCATATATATTGTGCCGGCTGAACCGAAATCTTTTGCCGGCTGAAGAATTTCACTTTTCTGACCATTATAAAGGGAGAGAGCCTCAATATTATCAAGGGAAAACTGTCCGAGATCTATTTGTCCGTTCTGCGCGTTTCCAAGCTCCACTCCATCGTAAACCACGCCGGTATGGTTTGTCCCCATGGAGCGTATATTCACGGTCTTAATGCCCCCGACACCGCCGTAATCCTTCACCTGCACACCTGAGAAATAACGTAAGGCATCAGCCACACTATTGCTGTTAAGCCTGTTCAGCTCCTCTCCGCTCAGAGTCTGTACAGGAATTATATCTCGATTGGGGAGGTGGGCAGTGACAATAACTTCCTTAAGGGTATGTGTGGAGTCCACTTTCTCTTCAGCTTTACTCACACCCGGAATGAAGCTGAAAGCGACAATGGAAAGAATTAATCGGTTTACCATTGATTTAACAGATTACAATAAAAAAATAACCCGCAGAGATACCGGCAATGGGTAAATCAACGGGTTAAAGGTTTTTATGTAATCAGTAAACCGATACAGACAAAATATGCCAACCAATTACGGTTGTCAATAAGTCATACCCATAATCCCGTGGGTGCTTTATATGTCTGAAAGGCAGGTCTTCTGACTTATCCCGGTTCTATCGCGCCTTCCCGGTCCTTAAACGACCAGTGGCAGGTTGCGAAAACCTTCTGCTTTTTGAAGATGAATATCCTCAGAAAAGCGGGAATTACAGCAGCGGGTACTGTTGAGGAATCACACCTCATTCCCTTTTAATGCTCCTGAATGTCTCCACTCTTGGATGACAGAGCAACCATTTCAATCGCAAAGTTATAAAAAATTTCCTTAAAAACCAAATTCCACCATATTTTTAGTTACAGGTGAGAAAAGAGATTTCTTTCAGGGGATGTCCAGAAAACGATGGGTTTGAACCGATAATGTCCAGCGAGGATTACCAAGAACTCTTTCTATCGTCCTTCCTCTATTTTTACTGCATATAGAGGGGTCTTCCACATAACATGGCTGCAGATAGAATCTTGTAGAGGAATCAACACCCGGAAGATTAAAATATCCATCCAGGCTCTGACCTATGTCGACTACCTTCAGCTCATTGATATGAGAGACACGTAATTCATAATCCCCGCCACCCTCTACTCCGAATTTCGGTGAAACCGTAACCCAGTCTATTCCATTCGGAAGAGGATTAGAGCCATTTGTCTCTATGGCGATTTTCTTTCCGGTAGCAGCCTTAAGGAAGGTTATGAAAGGATAATCAATCCATAAAGAGGGTTCTCCTCCTGTCAAAATTATCCATTCCGCAGGATATTTATTAACCTCAGCCGCTATCTCCCTCTCATTCATCATCACCCCGTCTGAATGGTCCGTATCGCAAAACGAACATTTCAGATTGCATCCTGAGAATCTAATGAAGACGGAGGGAACGCCGGTGTGATAACCCTCTCCTTGAAGTGAATAGAAAATTTCGTTAATCTTTTTCATATATGGCGATATTACCCTCGCTTTCCTGAACCTCACACCTCCAGCAGTTTGGAACTGTGTCGACAATCCATTTAGCTATATTCTCAGCCGTAGGATTGCCGGGAACCACATCATTGATGACTGCATGATCAAGACGCTCCATAACCGCTTCCTTGATGTGGGTGAAATCAACCACCATTCCCTCTTCATTGAGAACCTTTGACCTGCACTCCACAGTTATTATCCAGTTATGCCCGTGAAGATTCGTGCATTTACTCGGATAGGACAATTCGAGCCGATGCGCAGCGCTAATTTCAAATTTTTTTCTTACGTAATACATAACTCCTTAATTCATTCCTCCTCATAGATTGTAGGGTCGTCGATGCCGGCTAACGCCATAGCCTCACGGCGTTCAACGCATGTGCCGCATTTTCCACAATGTTTCTCTCTACCCTTGTAGCATGAATAAGTGTGGGAATAATCTACACCGAGTCGTTTCCCAATCGCGGCGATATCTCCTTTTGTAATATTAGTGAATGCTCCTTCAAGTGTTATTCCGTCGTATGTGCCGAATTTCATGGCATCACTCATAGCGCGGACAAATTCCGGACGGCAATCCGGATATATGGAATGATCGCCCCCATGATTCGCCATTATGACATGTTTTAGTCCACGGCTCTCAGCAAGTCCGCAGGCAACTGACAGCATAACGCCATTACGGAAAGGCACCACAGTCGACTTCATATTCTCATCATCATAGTTTCCTTCAGGAATGCTGTCTGCCCCCTCAAGCAGGGAGCTTTTAAAAAACTTTCCCATAAATTCAAGAGGGATAACCAGATGCTCTATGCCAAGAAGATTACACTGATAGCATGCGCATTCTATCTCCCTTGCATTATGATTCGATCCGTAGTCGAAACTGACAGCTAACGCTATATTATCTTTCTTGTAATGAAGCAAGGTTACACTATCCATTCCTCCGGAGAGGATAATTACTGAATCTTTAGCCATAATAGTTTATTTCTTTAAGTCAAGAGCCCATTCCCGACGGCGAGCAACAAGTTCCCTATGCTCGGCGTCCCCCATATTTGCAAAAGGATTTATAGAAATGCCACCGCGAGGCATAAATAATCCCCTGACCTCGATATATCGGGGATTCATCAGATGCCACAGATCTTTCATTATGATATTGACACAATCTTCATGAAAATCCCCGTGATTTCTGAAACTGAATAAATAAAGTTTAAGGCTCTTGCTCTCAACCATTAACCGGCGGGGAATATAGGAGATGTAGATATGTCCGAAATCAGGCTGTCCGGTTTTAGGACATAAGGTAGTGAATTCAGGACAATCAAAATTCACTACATACTCATTTTCGGGATGCTTGTTCTCAAACGTCTCAAGCATCTGAGGAGCATAATCCGTAGGATAGGCTACCCCCTGGCAGCCTAATAGCGTAACGCCTTCAAGTTCTTTTTCGTTTCTCATAATAGATATATATGAAATTTTTGATTCAGGGAGCTGCCACCATCCCTGAACCGATGCACAATGTACGTCAGGAGCCTTCCGATTATATCGGAGATGACCCGGAAAACGTGTTTCAGTGCAAATATAAAATATTTTTTACTTTTCTCAAAATAAAAATACTTTTTTTGAAACGAAAGCAACGAGCCTGTCCACATCCTTAAAAAATTCATGAGAATGACGGGAGGCCAACATAACTCTTTAATGGGAATGCTTTGTTGTGTCAATTATAATTCCTAACTTTACATTACTAAAGTCAAAAAACACCGGAAACCAACCAATATTAAGACATAATGAAGAAAACAGAGACAATCGCTCTTTATAAAGAGGCATTCCTTGCAGGAAAACCGGAAGATGTCCGGAGAAAATTTGAAGAAAAAGATGTGGAAAAACAATATTCCTCTATTATAGCATGGCGCAGACGCCAGCGTAAATCTTCCGTGGATGCCCCTGAGGAGGAAAAAATGGAAAAGCAACCTTTAACTCCAACCTCTATTCTTGAGTCATTGCGTGAAATCAAAAATACTATTCCAACCTTCGATGAACTCCCCCATGAAATGAGAGATCAATTGTTGAGTGTATTAGGAGAAATCACCTCTGACATTCATAATTTCGACAGGATAAAGAAGAGTCAACTTCTCAGCAAACTCGAATCCGAACAGGAGGAGATTAACCGTCAGCGTGATACCCTGCAACAACGCATTGACTCGCTTCGTCAGGAATTAAGCTGGCAATAGGTCAACTTGATCTTTCAGTCAAGCAAAAGTTAATAGATGTTAAATATAATCTTATCTACAAACTTTTCACAACTATTTTTAGTTATAGATAATGAAAAGAAAGAAGATAGATTTTTGTTCATTAAGTTTAAGCACTAACAGAATCATATTCTGTTAACAAAAGGAGTTGCTCGGGAGAGTTGCTCTTTTTTGTTTTTATAAATAAGTTTCTTCAAACTTATGCTTTCTTTGCTACCGGCTATCTCGAAAAATTACTTATTTTCAAGAAATGAGGGGTCAAGAATATTGATTATGCTTCTTGATACGGCAGAAATCTTTCTCAGTTCATCCTTAAGACCCTTCTGAACACGCAAGCCAACAAAATATACAGGCACTCCTATCGGGAAAAGCCATAAAATAATCTTAGCCACCAGAGGATTGGAAGAGGGATGATAGAGCCACAGATTTCTGACTATAGGATAATCCATAAGCTTATTGACAGCAAGAGAATCCCTACAATTTGTCATATAATCCACATCTTCCTCTAAGTGCGCGCTTATCTCATTTATGCGTGAAGCAGGATAACCCGACAGCCAATATTGCTTATAACTGAGACGATGAGAGTATTTATCACAAAAAGCCTTGCATTCCTCTGAAAGTGCGTACAATCTGCTGACAGCTTCCTCTGTAGAGATGTCATTGATGATAATCTCCTTATACGCTACACTCCGGTCTACCTTTATGCCAAGGATTTTACGTATAAACGATTTGTAACGGTCCGGATCAAATACTGCTGAATCGTTCATAGCCTTATAGGTAACATAAACTCCCAACGGCGCAAGGATAAATGTTGAAAGCCATATTCCGCACCACACGATCCAATGACCGTCGCGCGCCATTTTATATCCCGTATTGTCTATGATATAATAGACAAGGAAGAGGAGGACAGAAATTACGAGCGGAGTGCCCAATCCCCCCTTTCTGATAATTGCCCCTAAAGGTGCGCCGATAAAGAAAAAGATCAGACATGCCACGGAGAGTGTGAATTTCTTCAGCAATTCTATTTGATGGCGACGCATGGTCCGCTTGTCGTCAGAAACAGATAAAGCCTTAAACTGCTGCTCGTTGTAGGCTCTTATCGAATATGACTCAGCCGCATCAAACACCTGTGATCTCTGTGTCGGATTTAGGGCACGAAGCAAGGAATCCATGCTTAATGGAGCATATACCGAATCTTTCAGCGAAACTTTAGCCTCCTCCCTCTTTGAGGAATGAGCTGATTTGGAGGAAACACGCGGCGACTCATTCTCACGCAGATTAGGGAAAGCATTACGCCTTAAATCGCTTGCATAAATATTTCCGGTAGAATCCAGACGCAACCCTATTGAATCTATGGTGTGTCTCAGCTCATCTATATTTTTTCCTACATACTGTTTTCTCATCCCCCCCTCATCAAGCCTGTTGAAATTGGCATCGAAAGGTATGAGCACCTCCTTATCCAGGAAAGTCTCACGACGGAAAGGCACATTCTTGTCCATGCTTCTCTGCTCCCTGAGATTTTCAAATTGCTCTCCCTGAAAAAGATGCAGATAAAGATAACGCATATCCGGCGTAAACGCAAGGCGCCCGGAATCTGCCACAAGAATCGTGGAATTATCCCCTCCTTTGCTTACATCGTAGATCATCACTTTATAAAGCATCCCCGTATCGCGATTCTTTCTTTCCACAAAAAGATTATATCCGGGTATCTGATCGTAGAACACCCCTTCCGGAATCTCAAGCTCCGGAGATTTCTGCCGCATGGAAAACAAAAGAGTCCACATCTTTACTTGCGCATGGGGCAACACATCATTCTGGAAGAAAAAAGCCCCGACAGCAATTCCTGAAATAAGGACAATCAACGGGCTCATCGCCTTAAGGAGTGAAACTCCGGATGCCTTCATAGCCGTAAGCTCGAATTTTTCTCCAAAATTGCCGAAAGTCATCAAACTTGCAAGGAGGATTGCAAGAGGGAGAGCCATCGGCACCATACTGACCGCAGCATAAAAGAACAGCTCCCCTATTACCGAAATTCCCAGACCTTTTCCTACCAAATCATCAATATACTTCCACAGGAACTGCATCAGCACTATGAAGAGCACAATGAAAAATGTCATTGCGAATAACGGTATGAAACTTTTCAGGATAAAGCCATACAGGCGTTTGATTATTCTCATTTCTTTATGTGAAAAGGGTTTTCGGGGTGTAAAATTACAAAAAAAATGCTAAAAACCTCCTGCTTTCAAAATGTTTTTATAACTTTGCAACAACCTTACCACCAAGTTGACATTTCGTAATTACATACGATTTGCCTCGCATGGTGGCACTGATACATGAATCATAAATTATAAAATAACCCATTACAGCCATGACTTTATTTGAAAGGCTTACAAAACAGGCGCAAGAGAATCCCCAGCGCCTTGTGCTACCGGAGTCGACCGAACCGCGTACGCTCCAGGCAGCTGAAAAGATTATATCTCAAAAGATAGCTAAAGTGATATTTCTCGGCAATAAAGAGGCAATCCTTGCCAAGGCGGAGGAATTGGGCTTAAGCCATATCGGGGAAGCGGAAATCTACAATCCCGACGACTTTGAATTTACTGAAAAATATGCCGAACTGTTCTGCGAACTCCGTAAAACAAAAGGTGTAACATTGCAGGATGCCCGCTATACTGTCAAGAATCCTCTGTATTTAGGATGTCTTCTTATCAAAGCGGGAGATGCTGATGCCATGGTGGCAGGTGCATTAAGCCCGACCTCAAGTGTGCTCAGAGCTGCCTTCCAGGTTTTGAAGACCAAACCGGGCATTTCTGTCGTGAGCGGCGCTTTCATAATGCTTCTTCCGGAAGATATTCCTTTTGGAGACAACCACATGCTTGTCTTTGCCGACTGTGCCGTTGTGCCTGATCCCTCGAAAGAGGAACTCGCTCAAATTGCCATCTCCACAGCTGAGACAACCCGCAATATAGCAGGTCTTGATCCTGTTGTGGCTATGTTGAGTTTCTCTACACGTGGCTCCGCAAGCCATCCGATGGTCGACAAAGTAAGGGAGGCTACAGAAATTGCCCGCAATCTTGACCCGACATTAAAGATCGACGGGGAACTTCAGGCTGACGCAGCAATTGTGGAATCAGTAGCCAAATTAAAAGCACCCGACAGTCAGGTGGCAGGACATGCCAACACGCTCATTTTCCCCTCCCTTGAGGTGGGCAATATTGCCTACAAACTCGTTCAGCGCCTCGCGGGAGCCGGTGCGGTAGGTCCGATTCTTCAGGGTCTTGCCGCTCCTGTCAATGACCTTTCCCGCGGTGCGACGGTTGAAGATATTTTCAACACGATTGTCGTAACTTGCAATCAGGCGATAGGAGATAAGAAGAACGCCTGAACTAATTGAGTCCCATTCAACAAAAATATTTATCAATGAAAATACTTGTGCTCAACTGCGGAAGCAGCAGCGTAAAATATAAACTGATTGATTCAGAAAATAAGGAGGTCCTTGCCGAGGGTGGTGTTGAAAAAATAGGTCTGCCCGACTCCTTCCTGAAATTCAAGCGTCGTGATGGTTCAAAAGAGATTATCACGACAGAGATGCCTACTGCAAAAGAGGCTGTAAAGAATGTTCTTGACATCCTCACCGACCCTAAGGAGGGTGTCATCAAGAGTTATGATGAGATTGACGCAGTGGGTCATCGTGTGGTACATGGCATGGAAGAGTTTAATAAATCTGTGCTCATCACTCCCGAGGTAATTGAAAAGGTTAAGGAATGCTATCCTGTAGCTCCCCTCCATAACCCGGCAAATGTAACCGGCATAGAAGCCGTTACAGCATTGATGCCCGAAAAACCGCAGGTTGCCGTCTTCGACACCGCTTTTCATCAGTCGATGCCCGCCAAAGCATACATGTATGCCCTCCCCTATTCCGCATACGAGAAATATGGCGTGCGCCGCTACGGGTTCCATGGCACAAGCCACCGCTACGTTTCACGCCGTGCATGTGAATTTCTCGGTCTTCCCTACGATAAGCAGCGCATCATCACTTGCCACATAGGAAACGGGGCAAGCATAACCGCCATAGCCGACGGCAAGAGCGTGGATACGTCTATGGGTCTTACTCCTACTGAAGGTTTGATGATGGGCACTCGTGTAGGAGATGTCGACCCGGGTGCGCTTGTCTATCTCATGGAGCGCGAAGGTCTTGACGCAGCCGGTGTCAGCAAACTTATCAATAAGGAATCAGGGGTTGCGGGCGTAACGGAGCTTTCCAGTGATATGAGGGATATTGAGGCTGCAGTTGAGGCTGGAAATGAACGTGCCACTCTTGCTCTTGATATGTATGAATATCGTATTCTCAAATATATCGGAGCCTATACAGCAGTTTTGGGTGGTGTTGATATTATTGTATTCACAGGGGGCGTTGGTGAAAATCAGATCGGCACTCGTGAACGCATCTGCAAGCAACTTGCCTTCATGGGGGTAACGTTCAATGCCGAAGCCAATAAGACTCGCGGAGAGGAGATAGAGATTTCCGGCAAAGACTCCAAAGTGCATGTAGTGGTCATTCCTACTGATGAGGAAATGATGATTGCTCAGGACACAGCAGCCATCGTAGAAAAGTAAGAAGGTAAGATAATTAAGGAGTTAGAGAGTTAGGATATAGGCTTATCATGTTATAGCCTATATCCTAACTCTCTAACTTTCTAATTTTCTTATTCCTCCTTCATAGTGGAATAATAAAAAAAGATATGTTACGTTAAAAATTAAGACCCCTCTTCCTACTTCGGGTTATTCCTATAACATCAACAAGAGAAACATATCCATATATGCTTGATTTCATCACATGGAACGCTGATCCTGTTCTTTTCAGTTTTGGTCCTTTTGCAGTCAGATGGTACGGTCTGGCTTTCGCTGTAGGCTTCATAATCGGTTATAATATTGTAGGGCGCATGTTTAAACATGAAGGAGCGCCCGAAAAATGGCTTGGAATCCTTCTTGCCTATATCGTGGTTGCTACAATTGTCGGTTCACGCTTAGGGCATGTCTTCTTCTATGAATGGGATTTCTATTCCAAGCACCCGGCTGAAATTCTCAAGATTTGGAACGGCGGTTTAGCATCTCATGGAGGAACAATCGCAAACATTATAGCAGTCTTCCTTTTTTCATGGTTCGTTACGAAGAAACCGGCATCCTGGACTTTTGACAAACTCGTTATCGCAATCGCCCTTGTGGGTGGACTCATCCGCTTGGGCAACCTTATGAACAGCGAAATCTATGGAGGAGAGACCGACCTTCCCTGGGGATTTATTTTTGTTCGTGATGGAGAAACCGTACCTAAACATCCTACCCAGATATATGAAGCTCTCTGCTATTTCGCTCTGTTCGGACTGTTGATGTGGATGTATTGGAAAAAGAATGCGGAGGAACGACCTTACCTTATCACGGGTATTTTCTTCATCGGAATTTTCCTTCCGCGTTTCCTTATAGAATATGTGAAGAATGTGCAGGTTGCTTCAGAATATGAGATGATTGCAAAATATGGGATGAACCTTGGGCAGATGCTCAGCATTCCGTTCATACTTCTTGGCATCGGTCTCGTAATCTGGGCAATGAGTCATCCGCGTCAGCACTGGACATTCCCTAACAAATTCGCTGAAGAAATCGCTGCCGAAAAGCCCCGTAATCCCTACGCAAAAAAGAAATAAAACCATTTCTTCCGTGCGGTAGGAGGAGGAAATGCTTCATTATCGGCGCGAACTTCTCCATATCAACACGCGGCATTGACAATTGGATAATCGAAAAAATATATGACTGATCTTTATTTCAAGATGCCTGATGATGCTCCTGATTGCTTTGAAATATCATCGCTATGGTTCACTTTCTTGCCATATCCGAAAGTATAGGTCGCAGAAACCCGTACAAAAGCATGACGAGAAGCATCGCTTATCCACTTATTCACCGAGTAATTAGGACTACTCATGACATCATTCGAGGCACGCCAGTTCCAACGCTGAAGATTCTGTGCTGATACTCTGATATTCCATTTCCCGTTGCTCCAACCTGCCTGAACAGTAAAGACATCCTTATTTCTTGTCCATACCCCGGACATGGAGTTATAATTATCCGTCGCGTCAGCTGATTTGTAAGATAAAGCGAAATTAAAACTGCCGAGATAATATAGAACCTGTGCATAGTAACTGATACAGGAATGATCTACATTATAGGGCTGCCCATTTTTAACGTGTAGGAAAGCCAGTCGTCCTGATAAGTATAATTGCCTGTTCAATAAATTTGTAGAGGCACTTATGCCACAATTGTAATGGCGGAAAAACCCTATAGGCTGCCGGAGGGTTCGCAATATTCCATCCGGAGTCGCCTCATAAACGAAGGCAGCCCTGTTTCCGGTAAGCCATGCACTTCCAAACAAGTTCATCCTGAACTTATTCGTGGGGATGAATGTATAACCTATCCACATATCATAACTACGGTGTGACTTTAAGAGGGGATTTCCGGTATGCCGGAGAAAAGGAGAGACCTGAATGGTATTTTCGCTCTTATAATTGGAAGAGGGTGGCCACACGGCATAGTGAAACCCTGTATCGAAGGAATTTCTCTTATTGGGGACATATCTCAAAGACGCATCAATATATGGAAAATCATAATTTGATATATTATCGTTCAAACGGCTTGAAAACCAGTTCCAGCCTATCCCTAACGAAGCAGATAGTTTCGCCGTCGAAAAGTTATAAGCCGCTCCAATCTGACCGAATTTAGCAGTGGAGCGATCCAAAGCACTTACCGACCCGCTGTAATCAGTCCGGTTATGCTCATAAGTGCCTCTCAGATGTGCCACAATAGAGTGAGCATCGGAAAATTCGTGATTATATGCCAATTTCGCATCTCCCTCGTGGGTGTTGTCATCCGCTGCATTATATATGGAGGAAAAATCTGACTCCGCATAGTTTGAGCTTTGATCCGTATGCGAATAGGAATAGCCTAATGATGCTGAGATAGAACTGTTTTTGGGCAGACTGAAAAAATAATATCCGGTGTAGTTCAGATATTTGGCTTTTTGAGTTGCTTCCGAGGAATAGCTCCCTTTGGGAATAAGGGGAATTGAATAGCTGACCTCTCCTTCAGAGTCATTATGAGGCATGCGTTCAACGCCTATCGTAACCAAACTGTTGGCAGTAATCCTGTCTCCGGAATAAAGAGCCCTGAAACTTGTTTCATAATTCTGCTTCCGATATTTGGATCTTTCAGTAACTGACTCTCTTTGGAAACTTATTATTTCTCCACTTTCCTGAGGCAGATGAAATGTCTCTGTCTGATCCAAGCCAAAATGATTGTTATCCATATAATAGGCATACCCCATCAGGTCATACGTCATTTTATTCTTGACAAACCTGGCATTAGCCTGCATGAAGCCGGAATTTACAATAAAATTTTCTACACCAAGAGTCTTTACATACCCACCATACTCATAGCTGATCATCCGGAAATTGATGACATGACGTTTGCCCAGGAATCGGGGATCAGACGGGTATTCCAAAAACTCGACTGTCTTTACATCCGTAACTTTCATCATTTTTAAGTCTGCTTCAGTGGCAGGCACATAGTCTATGAACATTGCCACCGGTTGTTGGGAGACGGTGGTAACGCTTGATGATCCCAAACGCGTATCGAGCTGAGGTATGGCCATGCGTACAAGTAAGTCAATCGCTGTCTGAGATGCATTCTTTTGGCGTTCAGTCGGACGGTATATGCTTCTATCTCTCAGCAGGGAGGCATCATCACCCTCTACATTCATTGTCTTCAAGCGTATGGGTTGTTCGTTCATTAGGACAGTTCCCACATTAAATGAGTCAATTTTTCTATATGTTGTCTGGTAGCCAACACATGACAGTTTGGCAATAACACCTTGCCTATCGCATGGGATAGAGAAACCGCCTGCATCATCTGTTATGCCGTAGGTAATCACTGTCGAATCCTTTGGAGCAAGCAGCATGACGGTAGCGGCTACGACCGGTCTGCTGTCATTGCCGATTACCTTTCCGGTGTAGACATACTTTCCATGCTGGAGAGCCTCGAGATAATATGTGTTGTTGGATTTTATCAATGCCACAGGATTCAAGCCAATCATCTGGTGTAGTGCATCATAAGCATTATCAGCATTGACTGTAACACTTGTCTTATAGTTTTCAAGATCATTATAGATGAAATTAATGTCAAGCTCCGGATGCTCCTCCGCCATTTTCTGAATTGCCTTTGGGAGAGAAGTGGAGTGAAACTGATATGAGAATGTCTCGGCGTGAACCATTATAATAGAGGAAACAGCCACAATTAGAGTAATTATACGTATCATTAAGTCAATCTACTTTAATGGTTTTATCCTTAAAGGTAATGTGTATCTGCTCAAAGTTATTGAGTCTTTCAACTGTTTCTTCTATTGAAAGAGCCTGATTCCAACGGAAGTAAAGACGCAGTGATTTTGAAGCCTCATTATTGAAAATAACATTGCATCCATGATATTCTCCTATTCTCATTATGATGGTTTCCAGGGGATCATTATCAAAGATCACTGTTTCCGGAGCCATATCTTCCTTGGCATCAATCATTTTAACCGTAGCAGTTTGCGACGCAACTGTGTCCGGCTCTGACACAATGGCTATCTCACCGGAAGTCTCTGTCCGATCAGCGTATATATGCCGGATTCTCACGCCCACAAAAGCAGCCACGGCAGTAAAGGAAGCGACATATAAGGCAATGCTTGCAGCCGTGTTTCGGAAGAATATCGGATGCCATCTGTGCTTGGAAGTTAACTCCCTACTGTGTTTTTTATTGAATCTCTTCCACTCCTCCTCAATATCGGGAGTGGCTATAGTATGGAGACTCGACTTGGTCTTGTCAATCAAATCAAATGCCTCCTTCACATCCGGATCCTGAAGCATACTCTCAATATCTGTCAGTGAGTAACGTTCCGGATGCTCCATCACATCAAGAAGCCTATCTATTTTATCCATTTTGAGAAAGTTTTTCGCGTAACACATCTATTGCATGACGAAGGTGTTTATAGACTGCAACTTTGCTGATGCCGATTTTTTCAGCTATCTCCCGGTAGCTATAGTCTTCCGAAAACCTCAGATTGACAACACGTCTGCAAACATCTGTAAGGTCATTGGAAACGGTAGCCTGAATCAGAGCGATCGTTTCATCATCTGGCCATTCCTCATACTCTATCTCATTCTCATCGATGGAATATGCTTCCTTCATACGGTCGTGAGCCGAGAGACTGCGGATATATTTGAGGCATCTGTTTCTTACGGCTGCCAAGAGGTAGCTCTCCGACACATCCGACCGTCCGGAAAGGAGCAATGCTTCAAAAATATCATGGACAATGTCTCGCGATACATTATCATCGCGTATTATCCGCATCGAAAGGCGGTACATTGCTGCGTAATGCATCCTGAAAAGTTCTTCTATATCATCTTTTGTCGTCATACATATATATGACCCACCATTAGCGAAAAAACTAACCCCTAAGACGAAAAATTTTTTACAACTAATTTGAATTATCCTATATATTAATGGCTTAGAGTAGATTTTCGCATATTAAAATTTCAATTTTATTAATAAATTATATTTTAAGCAGTTAACTGTAATATGCTTTCTATTGGGATTTTATAACCTACAATCGCTTTTTCCTGACTTCGTCAACGTGTCACCCAAAACTCAAATCACGCAATCCATACCGTAAATAAAACTTTATCTCACCTTACATAAAGCTCTCTTTCTGAATTATCTATTCGGGAAGAGAGCTTTTTATTGGATTTTGATTATATTTGCAGTAGTTTATCAAATCTACGAGACCATATATGGAGGAAACACTTAAATATCCCGTTGGCATTCAGACTTTTACAGAAATTATTGAGGAAAAATACTTCTATGTGGATAAGACTCAACTTATCTATGACTTAATTCACGAGTCAAAATATGTTTTTCTCAGCCGACCACGCCGATTCGGCAAAAGTCTGCTTATGTCTACTTTGGAGGCATATTTCAGAGGAAAGAAAGAACTTTTCTCCGGACTTGCCATATCCAAATTGGAAACTGATTGGGAAGTTTATCCGGTGTTTCGTTTTGATTTGAGTCCTGCTAATTATGACCATCCTCAACGGTTGATTAATCTCATAAAACGCTCCCTCAACCGTATTGGACGTGTATATGGCTTATCTTCCGAGTATGATGATATTTCCGATATATTCATTGATTTCATAGAGCAGGCGTTTGACAAATACGGAAAAAAGGTAGTGGTGTTAATTGACGAGTATGACAAACCCCTGCTCGACTGTCTCCATAATCCATCCCTGCATGATGAGCTGAAGAATGAGCTCAGGAGTTTCTACTCCTGCATTAAGGCTTGCGACGAATATATCCGCTTCGCAATGCTCACGGGGGTGTCAAAGTTCGGGAAAGTATCGATTTTCAGTGGACTTAACAATTTAAAGGATATATCTCTTCTTCCAAAGTATAACGCATTATGTGGAATCTCCGAATCTGAATTTCACAGGGACTTCTTAAAATCCATAGATGAATTCTCCGAAGTGAGCGGTATTTCCACCCATGATGCGTGGAACTCGTTCAAGGAGATGTACGACGGATACCATTTCGCCGCTAAAGGGGAATATATCTACAACCCTTTCAGCATCCTGAATGCCTTCGACCAGAACGAGTTCAAGAGTTTCTGGTATGAGAGCGGATCGCCCTCCTACCTTGTAAGGCTGATAGAATCTAACTCTTACAATCTTGACAGGCTGGAGGGTCAGCACAGGACCGAGGAGCAACTGGGAAACATAACGGACATGCAGTATGACCTCGTACCCCTACTCTTCCAGTCCGGATACCTTACTATCAAAGGATATGACTCCGAGACAAGGGAATATAAGCTCGGTTTCCCTAACCGTGAGGTCTATGAATCATTCTGGACATCCCTCAAAAACCATTTCTTCCGTGCGGTAGGAGGAGGAAATGCTTTTGACCTGAGATTATTCTATCAGGATATAATTGATGGAAACCCGGAGGAGTTCATGCGTCGCTTAAAGGCCTTGTTTGCTGATACTTCCTCCGAACCTGAGCGTAACAAGGAGATACATTTTCAGAACATGATGGCAATCGTGGCAAAAATGCTCGGACTTAAAGTTATCACTGAGGTACACTCGGCTGCCGGAAGATGCGATATGCAGATATTAACTGACAGATTCGTATATATTTTCGAATTCAAGATAAACGGTTCCGCTGAGGAGGCTTTACAACAAATTATAGAGAGGGATTATGCTGCTCCCTTTGCGGCAGGTAGTCAAACTGTATTCTTGATTGCAACTAACTTCTCCACTAAACAGAGAAATCTAACTGAATGGATTATCCAAAAGGTGTAGATTGTGCGTAACCGATTAAGTCTCCTATATTTTAGAGGATTAGAGTGCATTTTTGCATATTAAAATTTCAATTTTATTAATAAATTATATTTTAATTAATTAAACATAATATACTATCTATTAGCATTTTATAGCTTGCAATCGTTTTTAACATATAGAATAAATATTTAAAAATCTGTTAATCTAATTTAAACACTTGCAAAATCAGGTAGTTATGTTGTAATTTTGCAACGTAAAAATGATTGAGGCCCTCTACATGAGAGCTTACCGAAAGCAATTTGCCAAATAGTTTTTATTAAAAACATCTTTTTACTCATATATTACAATCCTTCAACAACCCCAACTCTGACGGTATCGGTTCCTCTTGAAGGCACTTGCCAAATTATCAAAAAATAATATTAGTTCGATTTCTGAATGGTCAATTATCGACCGGGATGAAACAAACCCTTTATACATTTTATTCTATGATGAAGAAAAGTTTTCTCTTCACCGCAGCAGCCTCTGTGCTCTGCCTTGCTTCCTGCTCTCAGGATGACTTCGCACCCGTACAGGAAAACAATGAGAATGGCAACGTAACTTTCACCGTTAGCCTCAACGACAAACCCGCGACCCGTGCATTTGGCGACGGTTATTCAGCAAAAAATCTTGCTTATGCAGTTTACGATATTTCTGACACCGAACCTAAATTAGCAGGCGAGGGTAACACCGAGTTTTCCGCCAACTCACTTTCTACTACACTAAATATCACGCTCGCAAACGGTCGTGATTACAGGATAGCATTCTTCGCATCAAATCAGAACGAGGAGGGCAACAATGTTTACTCTTTCGATGCGGAGAATAAGAAAATCACTGTCGATTATTCCAAGACTCACCTTACAGCAGACCAAAATGTTGATCAGGATTGCTTCTTTAACGTTCTTCAGGTCAACAAAGATCAGATTGGCTCTTCGCTTTCTGTAACTCTGAATCGTCCTGTCGCTCAGATCAATTTCGGCACAGCTGACCTCGGAGAGGATGCAGTGAAAGCAGCTTACGGTGAAAATGGTGCTAACCTTCGCACAACGCTTACTACCACGGCCTACACCACTCTCAATCTTTTGGACGGCATTGTGGATCTTGATAGTAAAGAAGAGTTTACCACAACAACTCCCGCAAAAATTATTGCAAAGGATGATGGGACTTTCCCGGTAGATGGGTACGATTATGTTCATTGTGCCTACGTTCTTGTGCCGAAAACCGAGAAAAGTGTAGCGGAGGTTACTCTCACAATCACCGGTGGCACGGCAGTACCACAAACTGTAAAAGTCAGCAATGTCCCTCTGCAGGCAAACTATCGCACCAATATCTACGGCAACCTCCTGACAAGCACAACCGACATTACAGTTGACAAAGATGCCGATTGGAGCGATCCTGACTATAATATTCCTATTTGGGATGGTTCAGTTGCTAACTCACTTCCGGAAACTATTGATGGAGTCATGGAACTTTCAACACCTGCTCAGTTTGCAAAATTGGCACAAGAGGTAAATAACGGTAATAAATTCCAAGGCGTAACCGTCAAACTTGCTGCTGATATCAATCTTAATAATATCAACTGGACCCCTATCGGTACCGACAATAAACCCTTCGAAGGAAGTTTTGACGGTCAAGGATACACAATCTCTAATCTCTCGATACTCCAGTCTAATACTGCCTCCTATGCAGGTTTCTTTGGAAATGTGAACGAATCAGCAGATGGTCTTAAAAATGTAAAAATAGATGGAATAAATATTGATGTTCGCAAAGCAGACGGAGCAACCGATGTTGGTGGACTTGCAGGGCATGTTTTCCGCTCTCCAATTGCAAATATCTCGGTTAAAAATGTAAACATACAATCTTATCGTCGCACCGGTGGTGTTGTAGGATACATTTATGGTAATTTGGATGATTGCTATGCAGAAAATGTAATAATTGATATGATGCTTGACCCAACTAATGATAACGGCGATAAGGCAGGTGCTATTGCGGGTTATTGTGCAGAATCTGGAAGTGGTATTTACACTACAAAAAATAACTCGGCAAAGAATGTAAGCATTTCAGGATTCCGCGACTTAGGAGGTTTATTTGGAATGATGCAATATACTCGTTCAATGGAAAATAATACAGCAACTGATGTAACCATTACTGTGAATGCTGAAAGAAATGATTTGACTTCGGATAAACCGGAAAACTTCGGAGCAATTGTGGGCAGATGGGGTAAAAAAGGAAATTCTATCGCAATAGTAGGCGAAAATAACTCCTTCTCAAATTATACTTTTGTGGATAAGGATGGCAATAAGACAGAAAACCAATCCGGCATTCTCACTCAGGAAGATGCAAAGTAAATAATCTAACCATAAACGGGTTAATAACCAGGTTCGTCCCCTTGAAACGGGGCGAACTTACCAAAAATAAATAATCAAATAATATGTCATTCATCAAACACAGAATAGCACGATCACTCTTGGCCGTTCTCTTCGCCGGTTGCGCTTTCGCGGTTGCTGCGGCAACTCCGACTTCAGCCCATCAGGCTGATAACAGCCGGCAGCCCATCAGCGCCGTACAACTCTTCCCGATGAATGTCGCTTCTCTTGATAATGCTGCCGCTGATCTTCGACGTCTCGCAGAAGATGCCGAAAAAGGGTATGCAGCAGGAGAAATTGACTCACTCATTATTGTGGGTGGGGCATCTCCCGAAGGACCAAAAGCCCTTAACCGACGACTCGCTCAGGAAAGAGCGGAAAATGTTGCCAGATTCCTGATAGAAAAAACCTCTATACCGGCTGAAAAGATAACCGTGATTAGCAAGGTTGCCGAATGGTCAGAGGTTTCCGATTTCGCAGGAAAGCTGAACGACGGTTTTGCCCCGCTCGTGGTGGCAGCCATAAAAAAGAATCCGGCTAACCCGACAGCAACCTTGCGACAGCTGGAGAAAGGTCATGTCTGGAAATGGCTCAGCCAGGAGGTTTTCCCCTCCCTGCGTTCCACGGATATTATGGCAATCCTCACTCCCCTCCCGGTTTCAGCGACAGATTCAACAGTCGCTCCGGAGGCAATAGAGACAAAAGAAATTACGGAAGCTCAATCTCCAACGATAGAAGAGGGGAAAGAGACGGAAACCGTGGTGAACATACCTGCGGAAGATGGATGGCAACGAGGATTTTACATCAAGACAAATCTTCCTGCGTGGCTCGCACTTCTGACAAACATAGGCGTTGAGGTTGACCTTGCCCCTCACTGGAGCTTCAATCTTCCTTTCTATTATTCCGGATTCAATTATTTCACCAGTACTCTCAAATTCCGAACTTTAGGGATACAGCCGGAGGTGAGATGGTGGCATTCCCCCCGAAACCACGGTTTCTTCGCAGGAGCACATTTCAGTATGGCTTACTACAACTTGGCGTTCAACCGCACTTTCCGTTATCAGGACCGTGACGGACGCACACCAGCTTTGGGTGGAGGCTTAGCCCTCGGATGGCGATTCAGGCTCAACTCCGACCCTAACCTCACTATGGAGGCAAGCATTGGCGCGGGTGCTTACAGGATGCACTACGATGTATTCTACAACCGGCCCGGTGGTCTTCTTTACGACACTCGGAAACGGACATATATCGGACTCGATCAGGCATCCCTCTCCCTTACTTACCGCTTCGGCATCGGCAAACGCTCTGAAACGAAAGGAGGTGAGAGATGAGAAAGATGATTTTCAAGCTTCCGTCGATTCTCCTGCTCCTTCTCTTCACCCTTTTGCAGACGGCTTGCGTGCATGAGTTCCCGGCTTCTCCCGAGACACGCCGTGTGAATCTCAGAGTAACACATCAATTGGATTGGTCGCTTTACGACTATGTGTCGCCAAGTCGCTCCTCACGCACAATGGATGATGATCAATGGATGTGGGTGGAATATCTATTCGAGGTGCATCCTGCCGGAACCACCGACAATCCTTTGACGAGATTCCGAGAGTATGTAGAATATTCTGACCGACTACCTATGTCGACTGTTGTCGAACTCCCTCCCGGCGAGTATGATATCTGGATATGGTCGCAATTTTTCGACCCATCTACCGGCGAAGCACCCTATTTCGATACCGAATCGTTCGGCGCAATCAAACTGAAAGGTCCTTACGTAGGAAGCACCTATCAGAAGGATGCTCATCAGGGATGTGTACGTGTCTCTGTTCCATCAACGACTGAAGCGCAAATAGACCTCAATTATTCAGTCGAACTTACCCGACCTCTCACGGCACATGCTTTTATCGCCACGGATGTGGATGAGTTTATCGAAATGGAGACGAGGCGCAGAAGTGGAGAAACGGCTGGCGATATTGATTTCTCGAAATATACTGCAAAAGTGATTCACACCGGGTATATGATCAATGAGTACTCGATGTTCCGCAACCGTCCTACTGACTCTACACTCGGCATAACATATACAAGTCCGCTTGAGGTTACTCCGGAAGGTGAAGTGCTTGTCGCTTACGACACTCCATTCATCAACGGTGAGGAATCGACTCTTTCCCTTGGAATAGAGATCTATGATCCGGAGGGAAAACTTGTATCGACTGTCGGCAACATTACAATACCGACTAAGCTCAGCCAAGGCACGATTGTAAGAGGGAATTTCTTGACCTCCAAAGCATCGGGAGGCGTGGGCATTGACAAAGACTTCGAAGGCGAATTCAACATTGAGATCAGATAAGGCCTTGGGAGCAGGGGCAGTCCCTGCCCCGCCATGCGACAAAACTCAAGGCATTAAGCTAAAGTCAAAAAAAATAATAATTTTTTAATTTAAGAATAATATTAACTTTTTATATAATAACATTATGAGAAAGGCGATTTATCTCGGCGCTGCCCTCGCAGCTGTGATGACAACTTCCTGCTCTAACGACATGGACCAGTTTGGCACCACCACCGGCGACGGAAACGTAGTTATCCAACTTCAGCTTCCCGACAATTTTGCAACCCGTTCGTTTGGCGACGGTCTAACTGCCACCAACCTTCAGTATGCCGTTTATCACACCGGCGAAAAAGATGTTGTAACCAGCGGTGAAGCGACCTTCAACGGACTTCAGGCTACCGTTAATCTGAACTTGGTAAACGGTCAGACATACGATTTCATTTTCTGGGCTGATAACTTAGGTAAATCTGAAAACAGTTTCTATAAGTTTGATGCAGATAACCAAACTGTTACTGTAGACTATGACGGTCTCAAGGGTAACGACGAGACCCGCGACGCATTCTTCGGCCAGCTTGAAGGACAGAAAATCACTGGTCCGACCACACTTTCAGCAACCCTGAAACGTCCGTTCGCCCAGATCAACCTCGGCACTTCCGATTGGGGAGAGAAGGCAGTGGAGACAGCATACAAAAATTTCAGCAGCTCAATGACAATCAGCACACCGCTCCCGACTACCCTCAATCTTCTTGACGGAAAGGTTAGCGGAGAGGTTAAGACTGTCGTTACTTCAGCTGAGGGTCGTCCCGATGCTTCAGAGGCTTTCCCTGTATCAGGGTTTGAATATGTATCGATGAACTACGTCCTCGTAGGTTCAGAGAAAGCGGTAGTAGACCTTAACTTTGCCTTCAACAATAATGGCGCTAATATCGCAGACCTTCCCGTAGCGTCGGTGCCCGTTCAGCGCAACTATCGCACCAACATCTACGGCGCAGTATTCACATCACCCACTGACCTCCTCATAACAATTGAACCCAACTTCAATAATCCGGATTTTGACAATGTCCAGGTTGTTAAGTCAACGGAAGATTTCGTGAAGGCTCTCACAAATCCAATGATCACTGAGATAAAATTAGAGACTCCTATTGACCTGAGTGATGTTGATCCGGAGAATATGATCATTTCCTCTAATAAAATATTAGATTTGACCTCAGTTGTTACAGAAGAAGATGAAGCAACTATTACACTTGCTCCTCAGAATCCCTTTGACATTAAAGATGGTGGTTCATTGACTATCAATGGAGGCACTATCACTAACGGACAGGATGAGCTGGGTGCAGGTCAGCCGGTAAGTATGTTCCATGTCCGTAAAGATAGTGAGCTTAATCTGAATGGAGTAACAGTCAACGGCAACACAACTCATCATTATCATGGATCTGCTGCGACTGGTCTTAATTCAGCTGCAATTGATTATTGGGACAATGCTGTAATCAATATAACTGACAGTTATATTAAAACAGGTGAATTTGTAGTCTGTGGTATGGGTGAGGCAGTAGGTTCAAAAATGACCTTTATTAATTCCTATATGGAGTCTACTTCTTCAAGCGGTTATGGGACTAACAACTGGTCTTACGCTTTCAGACTTCATGGAGGAGAGGCTACTTTCAAAGACTGTACCGTCGTAGGTATTCAGGGCGGAGTTTCCGGAGGGAGAGGTGCTACCATTACGATTGAAAGTGGCACATATTATACTCATAATACCCCCGGTAAGAAGGATGCTTTCTATGCAGTATATATGACTGGTGGGTCAACTGCTGTGATTAATGGTGGTTACTTCTCTGGAGCAAACATGCACAGCACATTGGCTGGTAAAGGTGGTACGTCTGCCGTAGTATGTGGTGATAATGATACAAACCAGCCAATCGGTTTTGTTGTGATAAATGGCGGTTACTTCTCAGGTATACCTTATAATCATGTAACTAACCAGACTTACGAGCCTGCTGAAGGTTTCAAATTTGTAGAAATTGATGAAACCGTTGATGGTCGTAAATACGTTCTGACTGTTGAAAAAGAAAACAACTAATCTGAAAATTGATAACAATAATAAAACGACAAAAAAGGAAGCATCTTTGTGGATGCTTCCTTTTTTGTCGTTATACCCAGGAGGGATTGATTCACTGGGAGCGGGGTCAGTCCCTTGACCCCGGGGGCGACAAAAATCCCCGTAAAAAGGTAATTTCCCCACTCCCTGTGGGTTTGATTCTCTCTTTGTCGCAAAGGGGGTCATGGGACTGACCCCGCTCCCAGGGATTATTCAAGGATGGCAGCGGCTCGGGTGAGGGCTTTGAGGAAAGTGTCTGCTTCCTCAAAGGTGTTGTAGACAGCGTAAGAGGCGCGGACAGTGCCGGGAATATCAAGGCGATCCATCAACGGCATGGCGCAATGATGTCCGGTTCTTACCTCTACCCCTTGCTTGTCGAGGAGCAAGCCTAAATCGTAGGGATGAGAACGACCTACAAGAAAAGATATGACAGCGCTTTTATGGGGAGCGGTGCCGAAAATTCTCATCTCCGGAATCTTCATCATCCTTTCCTGAGTGTATTCCATCAGGAGATGCTCATGGTCCGCAATATTCTCTATGCCGATGTTTTCTATAAAATCAATGGCTTTTGAAAAAGCTGCTATGCCGACAAAATCCGGTGTCCCCGCCTCAAACTTGAACGGGAGTTCAGCGTAGGTGGTATGCTCAAAAGTAACTTTCGCTATCATCTCTCCTCCACCCTGATAAGGTGGCATCTCCTCAAGCCATCTCTTCTTCCCATAAAGGACTCCTATTCCTGTGGGTCCGTACATTTTATGAGCCGAGAAAACATAAAAGTCGCAATCAAGATCCTTCACGTCAATTCTGAGATGAGGGGAAGCCTGCGCTCCGTCAATAAGCACGGGCACTCCGTGGGAATGAGCCGTTGCGATCATCTCCTTGACCGGATTTATTGTCCCCAACACATTGCTGACATGACAAAAAGATGCCATCACTGTGCGCTCATTAAAGAGGGAGGCATATTCATTCAGATCTAACTCACCTAAGTCGTTGATATTTACTACTCTCAACACAATCCCGGTGCGGTCTCTGAGCAACTGCCAGGGAACTATGTTGGCATGATGCTCCATTACTGTGAGAATAATCTCGTCGCCCCGCTTGAAGCGACTTCCGAAAGAGGAGGCGACGAGATTGATCGCCTCGGTGGTGCCACGTGTGAAAATCACCTCTTCACGCGAGTCAGCGTTGATATATTTACGTATCTTCTCACGGCTCTGTTCCTGAAGATCTGTCATCTCCTGAGAGAGGGTATGGACTCCGCGATGCACATTCGCTTTCGAAGTAGTGTAAATACGATGGATTTCATCCACCACCGAGAGAGGAGTTTGGGATGTAGCAGTATTGTCAAGATAGACCATTCCTTTTCCCGATACTTCTCTGGCAAGGATAGGAAACTCGCGCCTTATCTCTTCAATCTCCTGAGGTGTCAGCATTTTGGTTCCCCCTCCTCTGAGGATGAGCACGCCGAACGGCAGGAGGAACAATTAAGCGAACCTCCGGCAAAACGACGCTCCACAAGAAGCTGCAGACGCTCCTTCAGCCCCGGCATTCTCACTCCATCTATGACATCAGCCATAAAAGCCTGTTTAAGCAGGAGTTTCGCCGTTGCCTCCGGTATTCCGCGTGTTCTCATATAAAACACCTGTGTTTCGTCCAGCTGTCCGGTTGCGGTGCCGTGGGAACATTTGACATCGTCATCATAAATCTCAAGCTGGGGCTTTGAGAACATCCGGGCATTATCCGAACCCACGATATTACGGTTGCTCTGATATGCCTCTGTCTTATCGGCACCCTTGCTGACATAAATCAGTCCGGCAAAAGCTCCGACCGCCTCATCATCAAGCACAAATTTAAAGAGTTCATCAGTATGGCAATCCTTTACAAGATGTTCCACCTTGGTGTATGTGTCAAGATGTCGCTTACGATCCTCGATACCCATTCCGAGAAGGCGTAACGATGCTTTTTCACCGGTGAAGCGGCTATAATATTCGTTACGCGTAGTGCCGTTATAAAGAGTTATTCCGTCAAGAAGCACATTGCTCTCCTCCTCCTGACAAAGATAAAGGGCAGAGAGACGGGAGGTGCGCTCAGTCGACTCTTCAAGATCATAAAGATCCAGACGGCTGCGCTTGCCTGCATGCAATTCCACAGTCTGCACGACAAGGAAATCAACATCCGGATTCTGAGTGTGGTCGCAACCTAAGATTGTAACCTCAGCATCATCCTCCAAAATGACAAGCAAACGCCTTACTGCCATCAGCGGACTGCCGTTCTGCATGATATTGACAATCTGAATAGGCTTCTCCACCTTTATCCCCTTTTTCACCCACACGACTATGCCATCCTGGGCGAGGAGAGTGTTGAGAGCCACGACAGGATTTTCAATGTCGGCAATCTTTCCGTAATATTTACGTGAAATCTCCGGATGGTCCACGCAAAACCTGCGAAGGCTCCCCACATAGATCCCTTCCGGCAATCCCGCGCGGGCATCCTTGCTTTCGGCATATATGTCATTTACATTGAAGAAAAGCGCTGTGGATATATTGGGAACTCCGCAATGGAATGTAGCTGCCGGATTGACATCTATATTAACCCTTGCGATATTCACTCCATAGTCCGGGGCGAGAAGGGCATTCATGTCGGTAGTCTCATAATTCTCACTCCCTGAGGGGGGGAGCGACATCTTCTCAAGCACCTTCAGGGCTTCCGGACGCAGGCGGTTCATGGTCTCCGCACTATTGCCGTCCACAAGCTGCCGGTGTCCCTTAAAAAGATCTATATATTGTGTCAGAGCATTCATTTTTCAGTAAAATTTCATTACAGACTTTCACCTGCATCCACTTTCTGCTTAATCCAATCATAACCGCGCTCTTCAAGTTCGAGAGCAAGTTCCGGTCCTCCGGTCATAACAATCTTCCCTTTATAGAGGATATGTATGAACTGCGGCTTAATGTAATCAAGCAGACGCTGATAGTGGGTTATGACGATAGTGGCGTTATTTTCAGTCTTCAGTTTGTTCACACCCTCCGCTACTACACGAAGGGCATCAATGTCAAGACCGGAATCAGTCTCGTCAAGGATGGAAAGCTTAGGCTCGAGGACTGCCATCTGGAAAATCTCATTGCGCTTCTTCTCTCCTCCCGAAAAACCTTCATTCACGGAGCGTGAGGCGAGTTTCGTATCAAGTTCAACGACGGCGCGTTTCTCTCTCATAAGCTTAAGGAAATCCGTAGCACTCATCGGACCCTCTCCGAAATATTCACGCTTCGCATTGACGGCAGCCCGCATGAAATTCACCATCGACACTCCCGGAATCTCGACAGGATACTGAAAACCGAGAAATAACCCTTCGTGGCTTCTTATCTCGGGCGCCATCGCCAGGAGGTCTTTGCCATAAAATGAGGCTGAACCCTCCGTAACTTCATACGCAGGATTGCCGGCAAGCACCATTGAGAGTGTTGACTTACCGGAACCGTTAGGACCCATAATAGCGTGCACCTCACCGGGGCGCACCTCAAGATTTATTCCTTTCAATATTTCCTTGCCGTTGATACGGGCGTGGAGATTTTCGACTTTAAGCATTTTCTATCATTATTTTACTTTCCGGCATACCGCCTACTGTTTTTATAACGTCGGGAGAGGGGGTAATGTTGAGGCTTATTTTGCGTGCCTCACGCAATTGCAGGATGTGTGCAAGATCAGAAAAACTGTAGCACCCGAGTAGCTCAGGAGCCAAGAGCATCACGCATTCCACAACATTTCCATCATCAGCATTGGCATATTTCATCAATGGCGAATGAGGATTGATGCACACTATTATATTGTAGATTATGGAAAGAGCAAGGAGATATTTGATCATGCAGAATGCGGAGCCGAAAAGACGGTCGATAAGTCCCATGCCAAACACCTGCATAGCACTTTTCAACACTCCGGTAAGCAAGCGAAAGATGACGAAGACTCCCGTATAAATAACCGCTACAGTCATTACACTGTAAATGAACGTATTCCCCGGCACATTCGCCACACCGGGCACCAACCATCTGACGAAACCTTCGACATCGTCGGCAAAGACATGGCAGCATACAGCTCCGAAAGCAAACCCAAGAATGCCCGACACTTGTCCTGTGAAACCTGTGTGGTAGCCCTTAAGCAATGCCACAACAGCCACGGTCAGCACAATTATATGATAGGCAGCCTCACTCATTGATCATTTACTTTTATTTCTTACCTCCTTAACACCTTAACATCTTACCATCCTAACATCTTAATGACCTCATCCCCTTTATCAATACTTCGGTTACTTTTTGAGAGTTTGTTAACGGCTCCGAGGCGCCATGTGTT
>CAMWSM010000015.1 GCA_947176915.1 uncultured Porphyromonadaceae bacterium
TCACCATGTTCCTTATCTTGGGAATAGGCGGTGTGAAGATGTCGAAGAAGATGGCTGGCGTGCTCGGCATTCTCGGTCTCGGCTCTACTGCCGTGCTCGCTTATATCGTTGCTTTCACTTACTATTTCAGCGGCGATCCACTTTTTATTCTTGACGGCGTACGCCAGCAGTATCAGGTATTTGACGTTACCTGGTTGGCTTTCACTCAGAAGCTCGTGGTGAATATCGGTTTCCTTCTTGACCCGATTTCTGCCTTGATGCTTATTGTAATCACTACGATCTCCTTCATGGTGCATCTCTACAGTTGGGGATATATGGAGGGAGAGCAGGGTTTCCAGCGTTACTACGCATTCCTTTCACTCTTTACTTTCTCCATGCTCGGACTCGTAGTGGCTACCAACATTTTCCAGATGTATATCTTCTGGGAGCTTGTAGGCGTTTCCTCTTATCTTCTAATCGGCTTCTACTATAAGTTGCCCTCGGCAGTCTCAGCTTCAAAGAAGGCATTCATCGTAACACGTTTTGCCGACCTTGGATTCCTTATCGGTATTCTTATTCTTTCTTATTATACCGATACATTCAACTTCATTGCCATGACCTCCAATCCTGATGGAGTGCTTCTTTCCACAGGTGGCGCAACCTTCATGGGAGCCTCAGTCCTCACTTGGGCTATGGTGCTCATCTTCACAGGCGGTATGGGTAAGTCGGCAATGATGCCTCTTCATATCTGGCTTCCTGACGCAATGGAGGGTCCCACTCCGGTTTCGGCCCTTATCCATGCTGCTACAATGGTTGTTGCCGGTGTCTATCTTGTAGCACGAATGTTCCCCGTGTATTGCACGGTAGACGCTGCTATGACATTCATCTGCTGCGTCGGCGCGATAACCGCCTTCTACGCTGCAGTAGTTGCTTGCGCTCAGATAGATATCAAACGTATTCTTGCTTTTTCCACCATCTCTCAGATTGCTTTCATGATGGTGTCATTAGGTGTGGCATACGATAAGCCGATTGAGGGAGTGCATTATTCCGGTCTCGGCTATATGGCAGGTATGTTCCATCTTTTCACTCACGCTATGTTCAAGGCTCTACTCTTCCTTGGAGCAGGTGCTCTTATTCATGCCGTGCATTCAAACAACTACACTGCGATGGGTGGATTGAGAAAGTATATGCCGATCACCCACATCACCTTCCTGTTCGGATGTCTTGCAATCGCAGGTATCTGGCCTTTCTCAGGATTCTTCTCAAAGGATGAGATGCTGGCTGCGATGTTTGCTCGCCACTGGTTCTGGGGCGCATGGATGACTATGGTGGCAGGACTCACGGCATTCTATATGTTCCGTATGTATTTCCTCGTATTTTGGTGGAAGGAGAATCCTCATTATAAGGAGCATAAGCCTCATGATGCTCCCTGGCAGATGTCGCTTCCATTGATTATCCTCGCAATTATCTCACTTTGCGCAGGTTGGATTCCATTCGGAGAATTTGTTACATGGAACGGTAAGCCTTATCACATCCATATCGAGCTTCCTGTGGCTATCACAAGCATTTGCATCGCCGTATGCGCAATTGCGCTTGCCGGAATAATGTATGCCAAAGAGAATCCTCTCCCCAGCAAGGTTAAAAACTTCTGGCCCAATCTTTGGGAAGCAGCCCACCGCAGATTCTATTGGGATGAGATTTATATGTTCATCACTCATAAGATCATCTTCGGCATCATCTGTAAGAGCATCGCTTGGTTCGACCGTCATGTTATCGACGCCACAATGGATGCCTTCGCAAAGATTACGCAGAAGACCTCTTACGCTATCCGTGGAATGCAGTCGGGCGAAATTCAGTCATACGTTGCCTGGTATATAGCCGGGGCAGTTGTCTTAGCCGCTATAACCTGGCTCTGCCTGATTTAAAATTCATATTGCTAATCATGAAATAGATTTTATTATGTTCGAGAATATATTAATCTGGTTCGTAGTCATTCCCGTCATCATGATGGCAGGATTGGGTTTATGCCGCAATAGCAGTATGAATGCAATCCGGGCAGTGATGGTGGTCTGCTCTACAGTCCTTTTAGGCCTCTCTATTTGGCTTTGTTGCGATTTTCTCCGTCTCCGCGGGATGGGCGTTGACGATGAGATGCTCTTTACAGGCAGCTGGATGTGGTATGAGCCATTAAACATCCACCTTGCTGTCGGCGTTGATGGCATCTCTGTGCTGATGCTTCTTCTTTCATCAGTGATTGTATTTGCCGGCACATTCGCTTCCTGGAAGATCTCTCCGCTTCCGAAAAATTTCTTCCTATGGTTTGCCCTACTCAGCACGGGTGTATTTGGCTTCTTTATTTCGATAGACATATTCACAATGTTTATGTTCTATGAGGTTGCATTGATTCCTATGTATCTACTGATCGGTGTATGGGGTACGGGAAGAAAGGAATACTCGGCAATGAAGCTTACTCTTATGCTTATGGGAGGTTCAGCTTTCCTGATGCTCGGACTTCTCGGCATCTACTGGCACAGCGCTCCGGAAGGGGGTCAGCTTACTTGGAATATTCTTGAGATTTCTCATAATGCCTCGATTGCTCCGGAATGGCAGAATATGCTTTTCTGTTTCACTTTTGTCGGTTTCGGTGTTCTTGGCGCTATGTTCCCTTTCCATACATGGAGTCCGGACGGTCATGCCTGTGCGCCCACCGCGGTTTCAATGCTTCACGCCGGCGTACTGATGAAGCTTGGCGGCTACGGATGTTTCCGTATCGCCATCTTCCTGCTTCCCCAGGCGGCTAATGAACTTGCATGGATTTTCATCATCCTTACAGGTGTAAGTATCGTTTATGGTGCATTCTCGGCTTGTGTTCAGACCGACCTCAAATATATCAATGCCTATTCATCCGTTTCTCACTGTGGAATGGTGCTTTTTGCAATCCTCATGCTCAACACTACAGCGATGACCGGTGCAATTCTCCAGATGCTTTCTCACGGATTGATGACAGCGCTCTTCTTTGCTCTTATAGGTATGATATACGGCAGAACCCACACCCGTGATATCCGCCAGATGGGCGGTTTGATGAAAATCATGCCTTATCTTGGAGTTTGCTATATGATTGCAGGTTTTGCCTCTCTCGGCCTTCCGGGTCTGTCGGGTTTCGTTGCCGAAATGACAATCTTCTTCGGCTCCTTCCAGGATGCAGATCTATTCCACAGAATTTTTGTCATTGCAGCCACATGCTCCATCGTAATCACGGCAGTATACATTCTTCGTGTTGTGGGTAAGCTGCTCCTTGGTCCCGTGCAGGATGAGCATCACCTTGCCCTGACCGACGCCACCTGGTTTGAGCGATTGTCAACCGTAACGTTGATACTTTGTATAGCCGGCATCGGTTGTTTCCCCAACTGGATTAACGAAACCATCCAGCATAGTTTCGCTCCGATTATGGCGGCTGTTCAAAGCGTTGCCCTTTAATTAAAATGTATTGAATAAAACAATCAGAACAAAATGGATTATTCACAATTTGGATCTATGATACCTGAACTGATAGTGCTCGGTATCTTTATGGTGGTCTTTTTATTCGACACATTTTCCGGTGAAAAGGGTAAAAAGATTCTGACACCTTTCGCTACTATCCTTTTCCTTCTCGGCACAATTGCTATATGGATTGTTCCTGCTTCAGGAGAGGAAATTTTCGGAGGAATGTATATTAACAATACGGCAACCAATGCAATCAAGGCAATTCTTAACGTTGGTGTCTTCATAGTGTTGCTTCAGAGTGCCAAATGGGTGCAAAGTGATGAGGTGGCAATAAGAAAAGGGGAGTTTTACGAACTCATTCTTGTTACTCTTTTCGGAATGTATCTCATGGTCTCAGCGCGGCATTTCCTCCTTTTCATAATAGGTCTGGAGTCTGCATCTCTTCCGTTGGCTGCGCTCGTAGCATTCAATAAGCGTCATTATGAAAGTCATGAAGCGGCAATCAAATATATTATGACAGCTGTCTTCTCATCAGCCATCCTGCTGACAGGACTTTCTTTCGTGTATGCTTTCAGCGGAGGTTCTCTTTATTTCTCTGACATTGCCCTCAATATCAATCAAGGAGAAATGAGCGGTCTTCTCATAGCAGCTCTTGCTTTTGTTATTGCCGGCATAGGTTTCAAGCTTTCACTCGTACCTTTCCACCTTTGGACAGCGGATGTTTATGAAGGCGCACCGACAGCCGTTACGAGCTATCTTTCTGTAATTTCAAAGGGTGCGGCGGCATTCGCTTTCTTTATCATCTTTGTCCAGTGTTTCGGCACAGTCTACAGTGATGCCTGGGAGTGGATGATGTATGCTGTCATTATCCTTACGATTACTGTGGGTAACCTCTTTGCGATACGGCAGAAAAATATGAAACGCTTCATGGCGTTCTCCTCAATCTCACAGGCGGGATATATCATGCTTGGTGCAATGGCGGCTGACACTCTCGGTCTTGCATCAATGATATTCTATATCTTTGTCTACATAGTGAGCAACCTTGGCGCATTTGCAGTTATCTCAAGCATTGAGGATAAGACAGGAAAATTGAGTATGGATGACTACAACGGTCTTCATAAGACAAATCCCTATCTTTCATTCCTTATGACCCTTGCCATGTTCTCACTTGCCGGCATTCCTCCATTTGCAGGTTTCTTCTCTAAGATTCTTATCTTCACTTCGGTTACAGGTACAGGTTCATGGGCGCTTTACATGCTTGTTCTGATCGCGCTGATCAACACAATCATTTCGCTCTACTACTATCTGCTCGTAGTTAAGGCAATGTGGATAAGTCCGGATGAGCCGAAGATTGAGAAATTTGAGTCAGGGCGTTGTCAGAAAGTGTCATTCTTTCTTTGCGGAGCGGGCATAATATTCTTCGGTGTTGTTCCTTACATCTATCAATACTGCTATGATGCGGTGGTTAATTCATCAGATGTGATAGCCTCAATAATGGTTTTTGTCTTCAGATAAGAGAAGAATCATACAAAATAATAAGAGCGTGTACTTAAAGTGCACGCTCTTATTATTTTGTATGATTCTTAAATTTAGAAAATATAACCTATTCCCAAGTCAAAGAATCCTCCGCCGGTCTCCTTCATTGCTGAATATTTTCCTTGCAGAGAAAGTTTGAGAGATTGGGTAAGATAGAGGTCGAATCCTCCACCTATGTCAAATCCTCCCCGCAACTGATGGTTTTCCCCCTGTGTGCTCCATGTATTGAATGTGATTCCTGCCAAAGGGTAGAACTTAAATCCTTTAGCCACCCTGAAGGGGAAATGGCAGTCTATGCTTGCCTCGAATCCGGTGGTGTTGTCATGGCGAAACACATAACCGATTTCAGGTGATATACGGACTAACGGCACAAAGGAATACTGGAAAAATAATTTGCCGAATCCTGCATGATTATGAGTGGCGAATCCACCGCCTACCCCTAAAGTCTTTTCATGATCGGAAGCAGAGGCAGCCAGAGGGAAAAGAAAAGACATCCCGCAAATTATGACCAGAATCCTAAAGAAAATTTTTTTCATTTCTCAAAGGGTATTTTTTATGTTATTTCTGTTAACACTAAAAATATAACGCAAAAACTTTGAAAAAATACGAATAGATTGAGTAAATTTGTAAAAAATTATAATCAATACCCCACGATATGACTGAATTTGGATTTTATCGCGTCGCTTCCGCCGTTCCCGACATCAAGATTGGCGATGTCCGTTATAATTGTGAGTCTATCCGAAATTTGTGTGCTGTCGCAAAGGATAAGGAGGTGGATGCGATTGTATTCCCCGAACTTTGTATCACCGGATATACTTGTGGCGATCTCTTCGAGCAGCCCCTGCTGATGAGAGCGGCAGAGAAGGAAGTAATGAATATTGCCAAAGCCACTGCACGCGATCTGATTCTTGTTGTCGTGGGCGCTCCCGTTATGGCATTCGGAAGAAGATATAATTGTGCGATAGCGTTGTATGAAGGAGAGGTGCTTGCTATTGTTCCGAAATCTCATATTCCAAATTATAATGAATTTTATGAGAAGAGATGGTTTGAATCCGGCGAGGGGATAAAAAACATGGAGATTCCTTTTGCAGGAGGCATGGTTCCTTTCGGCACGGATATAATCCTTCAAGTGGCTGAGGCGAAGATTGGAATGGAGATATGTGAGGATTTATGGACTCCCGTCCCTCCCAGCAGCCGGCTGGCTATGGCGGGTGCGGAGATTATTTTCAATCTTTCTGCATCAGATGAGCTGATTGGGAAACATGACTATCTCTTAAAATTGATTTCTCAGCAATCCGCACGGTGCCGCTGCGCCTACATCTATTCGTCGGCGGGGTGGGGGGAGTCGTCCACAGATCTTGTATTTGCCGGTAATGCAATCATATCGGAAGATGGAGTTGTCCTTGACTCCAAACGACGTTTCTTTACGGAGCCCATGCTTCAGATTAAGGATGTAGATATTGAAAAACTTAGAAATGACCGAGCCAAGTACAATACTTTTTTTGATGATGCTTTCAAAGACGGCTCCTACAGGCTTATAAAGTCGGAACGAGATGAAATCGTGAGATATGATGAGCGCGGGATGGAAAAGGAGAAGCTGGTGAAGAAGAAGGAAATCATCAACATTTTTGTAGATCCTCATCCATTCGTGCCTCATGATGAAGATAAGCTCAGGGAACATTGTGAGGAGATTATTAATATCCAGGCAAGAGGGCTCATGCAGCGTCTCAATGTCATTAACTGCAAGAAAGCAGTAATAGGCATCTCCGGGGGACTTGACTCCACGTTGGCACTTCTCGTAACAGTCAGGGCGTTCGATAAGCTCGGACTTGACAGGAAAGGCATTATCGGAATCACTATGCCGGGTATGGCAACCACTTCACGCACCCGAAGCAATGCCGTTGCACTGATGGAGGAACTCGGGGTAACGGCTCTTGAAATTCCTATCGGAAAAGCGGTTGCCCAACATTTCTCCGACATCGGCCAGAATCCTGAAGAGTTTGACACCACATACGAAAATTCTCAGGCACGCGAGCGCACTCAAATATTGATGGATTATTCCAATAAAGAGAATGCAATCGTCATAGGGACAGGAGATATGTCGGAACTTGCCTTAGGATGGTGTACATATAACGGCGACCATATATCGATGTATGGAGTCAACGCATCTATTCCCAAAACTCTTGTAAGACATCTCGTCAGCTGGTTTGCAACGGAGGTCGGGGAGAGGGCGGCAGCTGTGCTGCGAGATATTGTCGACACACCCATAAGCCCGGAGCTTGTCCCGTCGGGCACTGATGAGATTTCACAAAAAACGGAAGATCTTGTTGGTCCTTACGAATTGCATGATTTCTTCATGTATCATCTTTTGCGTAATTCCTTCTCGCCGGCAAAAATCAATTATCTGGCAAATATAGCATATAAGGGAAGATATGACAGCGCCACAATTCTGAAATGGCTGGAAAATTTCTATCGTCGCTTCTTCAGCCAGCAGTTCAAAAGATCATGCATGCCTGACGGTCCGAAGGTGGGAAGTGTCTGCCTTTCACCCCGTGGTGACTGGAGGATGCCATCGGATGCCTCTTCCCGCCTATGGATGAATGAAATTGAGGAAATTAAGAAGAAGTATGGCGAGTCGGCAAGTGGCAAACCTGTCTGATGAATTTTAGAGAAATGGTGATATTCTTCACTATAATAGAAGTTGAAATCCGTTTATGACTTTTCAGGAAGATATTAAGGAAGCAGTAAAAGTTCTTAAAGAGGGTGGAATAATCCTATATCCCACCGATACTGTCTGGGGCATTGGCTGTGATGCCACCAACCCGGAGGCAGTCGCAAAAATTTATAAACTTAAAGAGAGAGAGGAAAGCAAATCAATGCTCGTGCTCGTCGAGGGGGAGGCTGCTTTGGAGAGAGTGGTGGAAGATGTGCCGGAAATAGCGTGGCAGTTAATAGAGGCAGCCGTCAATCCTCTCACGATTATCTATGATAAGGGGAGGGGAGTCGCTCCAAATCTTCTTGCCGGCGATGGATCTCTCGGTGTCAGAATCACAAAAGAGGACTATTCCGCTGAATTGTGTCGCAGGCTGCGCCGTCCTTTAGTGTCCACTTCCGCTAACATCAGCGGCAAGAAAGCTCCGAGCATTTATTCTGAGATTCCTCCGGAGATCATCGCAGGAGTGGATTATGTAGCTCATTTCCGCAGAGAGGAGACAACTGCACCATCTCCCAGCAATATCATTAAAATCGGAGAGGGGGGGCTTGTGAAAGTGATAAGATGAATCAGCGACCGGACTCGGAAATAAAACAACGCATGAAGTATGTGGCAGGCGATCTGTTTGCCTCAGCCTTTGCATTTTTTGTTTTCAACGTCTTGCGCTATTCAATTCTGAAAGGGAAAAATCAGATACTGGTAAGTTTTCAAGACTTTATCTTCTCTCCGAAATTGATTGTAGAGGAGATTATTGTCCCTATCCTGATGTTGGGGGTGTATTGGCTTTCCGGATATTACAATCGACCATTCGGAAAATCAAGGCTGGAGGAGATTACCACCACTCTAACGTCGGCTTTAATTAATACGGTATGGATATATCTCGTTTTCCTCATCAACGACCTCACAGGATTCAGAAAGATCAATTATGAGCTTATAATAGTCTTGTTTGGTTCGCTTGCCTTCTTCACTTATATGGTAAGAATCGCTATCACAGGGATTGCCCGGATGCATTTCAGGAAATCTGAATGGAAATTTCGCACTTTGATAATCGGAGATTCCCCACAGGCTCGTGCAACGGCTTATAGTCTGGAGCATGACTCCCTCCGGGAGGGGTATAATGTGATTGGCTACTATCCGGTTGAAGGTGAAGATAACACGAATGATTCCCTCACGCTTCCCCGCCATATCTCGCTTTCACAATTCTGCAAGAACAATAAGGTGGATCAGATTGTGATTGCTCTTCAAGAAAGAGATGAGTCAAAGGTGCTTAATATCCTATATGATCTCTTCATTCTCAATATCCCTGTAAAGATTTCTCCCGACACTTTGTCGTTTCTCACATCTTCGATAAGGCTCAAGGATGTTTATGCCGAACCTTTTATCGACCTCACATCGCCGTCAATCACCGAATCCTCTAAGAATATAAAGAGAGTATGTGATGTTGTTTTATCCATATTGGCTCTATTGATTCTTTCACCGGTAATTATTTGTGTTGCCATAGGGGTCAAGAGAAGTTCTCCCGGAAAGATTTTTTATTATCAGGAGAGAATAGGCAAAAGGCAGAAACCTTTCAGGATTTATAAGTTCCGGACCATGTGTGAGAATGCGGAGCGCGACATACCCGCTCTTACGGTCAAGGATGACAAGAGAATCACCCCGATAGGGAGAATACTTAGAAAATACAGGATTGATGAAATACCTCAGTTCTGGAATGTAATAAAAGGAGATATGTCGATTGTGGGTCCACGGCCTGAGCGTGAATATTTCATAAAGCAGATCGTGAAGAAGGCTCCTTATTATTCACTTGTATATCAGGTGCGCCCCGGAATCACTTCTTGGGGAATGGTGAAATACGGCTATGCCTCCTCTGTTGAGGAGATGGTTGAGCGGACAAGATATGACTTGATTTATCTTTCCAATATGTCGCTTTTCATTGATGTAAAGATACTGATATATACTCTTCGCACTCTGCTGAGAGGAGAGGGCAAATAATGAATGTTACGATATGGCATATAAAGAAACAAATAATGCATTCACAAGATGGTGGATGAAAATTGTCAGCTGGAGGGAGAGACATATCAAGGAGAGGAATTTCCTGATAATTCTTGCCCTTCTGGTCGGTGTGATATGCGGTTTTGCGGCACAGCTGCTGAAATTTCTGATCCATCTTATCTCCGGTTTTCTGACTGCCCACATGAGCGCCACCACTGCCAACTACCTATATCTTGTCTATCCTATGGCAGGAATATTCCTTGTAACCCTTTTCCTGAAATTCGTGGTTAAGGATAACATTTCTCATGGTGTTACAAAAGTGCTCTATGCGATTTCAAGAAATAAATCCCGATTGAAAAAGCGCAACATGTATTCCTCTCTCGTGGCATCTTCCATAACGATAGGATTCGGAGGATCTGTAGGAGCCGAGGGTCCTATAGTTTTTACAGGAGCTGCCATAGGTTCCAATATCGGTCAGGCATTCAGATTGTCGTCGAGAATGCTTATGCTTCTTGTAGGATGTGGAGCGGCAGCCGGTATTGCGGGAATCTTCCGTGCTCCTATAGCCGGGATGCTTTTCACTCTCGAAGTGCTGATGATCGATCTTACCGGCACTACCGTAATGCCTCTCCTGATCTCATCTATTACAGGAGCGACAGTGGCATATCTTCTTGAGGGATATAACGCCGAGTTCTTCTTCTCGCAAAGCGAGCCTTTCTCAGTTTCCAAAATACCATACGCTGTTCTGCTTGGAATATTCTGCGGATTTATTTCGCTTTACTTCACCCGAGCCATCTTTATGATGGAGAAGATGTTTTCTCGAATAGGGAATCGCTATCAGAAAATACTGATAGGAGGAGTCATGCTGGCAGGGCTTATATTTGTATTTCCTCCGCTATATGGCGAGGGTTACGGGGCAATCAATAATCTTTTGGAAGGGGATTACTCCAAGATTGTCGATGGCACGTTCTTTTATGTTGACAGAGACAATATATGGTTCATAGCATGCTTTATCGGAGCGATAATTCTCACAAAAGTTTTTGCAACGAGTGCCACAAACGGTGCCGGTGGAGTAGGCGGCACATTCGCCCCCTCTCTCTTTGTGGGAGCGTTATGCGGATTTCTTTTCGCTTTTGTCTTGAACCATCTTTTTGAAGGAGGAGTGGGAATATCAAGCAAGAACTTCACTCTTCTCGGCATGGCGGGAGTGATGAGCGGGGTTATGCACGCGCCGCTCATGGCAATCTTCCTCACGGCGGAAATGACGGGTGGATATGGTCTTTTCCTTCCGCTCCTGATCGTTTCTGCCTTATCTTATATGACAATCCGGATATTCGAGCCGTACAGCATTTACACGATGCGTCTTGCGCAGAAAGGGGAACTGCTTACTCATGAAAAGGATAAGGCAGTGCTCACTCTCCTGAAAATTGATAATCTTGTGGAGAGAGATTTTAAGAGTGTGCGTCCGGAGATGAATCTTAAAGAGGTGGTTGATATAATTGCCACATCCAACAGGAATCTTTTCCCCGTGGTGGATGGAGAAGGAATGCTGATCGGAACGGTGTTGCTTGATGATATCCGCAACATCATGTTCCGTCCTGACCTCTACAAGAAGATGCACGTTACCCGTTTCATGTCGATGCCTCCTGCGCGCATTGAAATAAATCAGCCAATGGAGGAGGTTATGCGTATCTTTGACAAGACAAATGCCTGGAATCTTCCTGTGGTTGACAATGGAAAATACGTGGGCTTCGTCTCTAAATCAAAAATATTCAACTCCTACCGCCGTGTGCTTCGCCATTACTGTGATGAATAATCTCTAAACGCCTTCATGGTTGCTGTTATCTGTTAAATTAATTTAGAAATGAAGATAGTATTTTTTGGTACACCGGAGTTTGCAGTCGCCTCTCTGCGCCGGCTCCTTGACGACGGGGCGGATGTGGCGGCAGTAGTCACCATGCCTGATAAAATTGCGGGGCGCGGTCATAAAATGATTCAAAGCGATGTCAAAAAGTTTGCGGTTGAAAGGGGATTGCCTGTACTGCAGCCTGAAAAACTTAAGAATCCGGAATTTATAGAGCAGCTCAGGAGTATTGGCGCAGATCTGTTCATAGTCATTGCTTTCAGGATGCTGCCGGAAATTGTATGGTCAATGCCCCCTTTAGGCACCTTTAATCTTCATGCCTCTCTCTTGCCGAAATATCGCGGAGCTGCCCCAATAAACTGGGCGGTAATAAATGGTGAGGAACAGACCGGCGTAACGACTTTCTTCCTAAAACATGAAATAGACACCGGCGATATTATAGAACAGAGAAGCATAGAGATCTCGCCGGAGGATAATGTCGGGGATGTTCATGACCGCCTTATGGAACTTGGGGCAGATATGGTGGCTCATACTGTTAAAGAGATTGAGGCAGGAAATGTTAACCCCGTTCCTCAGCCGGCAGGAGACTTCACTCCGGCTCCCAAAATATTTAAGGAGACCTGCAAAATTTCATGGTCAGCTTCAGCGCGTGATATCCATAATCTCGTGAGAGGTCTGTCCCCTTATCCTGCTGCATGGTCAACTTTGGAGACAGGGGATAAAAACCATGTTGCTTTAGATGTGAAAATTTATCAGACTGCTCTTACAGATATTCCGGTTGGAAATAAAAGCCCCGGTGAAATATCGGTCGGTAAGAACAGACTTTTTGTTGCCGCTTCTGACTACCTTCTTGAAATCCTCTCCCTTCAGCCGGCAGGAAAGAAGCGAATGGATGCGGATGCCTTTCTGCGTGGCTATCACCCCGAAAAATTTCTTTGAGGATGGACACTGAAAAGATATTCTGCTCAACCCTCCTTGATGTGCTTGTCAGCCACGGGGTCAGAGATGTGGTCTGCTCTCCCGGCACCCGTAACGCACCCTTGCTCATAGGAGTGGCGGCTCGTGAGGAACTTCATCCTCATGTCGTGATTGATGAGAGAATAGCCGCCTTCACTGCGCTCGGAATGTCAATAGTAAGCCGGCGTCCGGTAATGACAGTCTGTACGTCCGGCACGGCACTTTTAAACTACGGACCGGCAGTGGCAGAGGCATTTTATCAGTCGGTGCCTTTGATTGTGGTTTCCGCCGATCGTCCACGTCAATGGATAGATCAGGATGACTCCCAGACACTTCGCCAGTATGAGGCTTTGGCAAATTATGTAAAGAAAAGTTACGAGATTCCGGCTTCGGGAGAGAATGAGGAAGAGATGAGATGGTATGTCAACCGTATCTGCAACGACGCTATGATCGAAGCTCTGTCAGGACGGCCCGGACCGGTTCATATCAATATTGCCCTTGGCGGAAATCTGGGATCAAAAGTTGAAAAAAAGGGAGAATCTGAGAGAAAGATCGAGATACTATCAGCAGAGGGATTTATAAACCGTGAAATAATTAATTCGCTTGCAAAGGAATTAGTAGGAAAAAGGGTGATGTTTGTGGCTGGATTCATGCCTCCATCGTCAGCTCTAAACCGGGCGGTACGTCAATTATGTGCGCTTCCAAACGTAGCTCCCTTTTGTGAGACCATTTCCAATCTTCATCTTGAGCCGGAAGCAGCCGATATTGATGCGGTGTTGACGGCATTCCATCGTTCGGAATTGACAGAGTATGCTCCTGATGTGGTTATCTCCATTGGAGGAGCATTGGTGTCGAGAATGCTGAAGGAATATCTTAGAGCCAATAAGGGAAAGATTGAGCATTGGGCGATAGGATACCAGCACAATACGGTAGATTGCTTTATGGCTCTAACGAGGAGAATTGAGACTGAACCTGCACGATTTATCTCTCAATTGGCAAAGGCTATGTCGAAATTCTCATTCCGCAGCCTTTCCTCTCCTAATTACGCAGAGGTATGGAAAGAGCTGAGGAAAAAGGCAGGAGAGATCAAGAGGGAATATGTCGGGCAGGTTGGATGGTCGGAACTTAAAGCTTTTCGCCTGATTCTCTCCCACGTTACAGACAGAATGAATCTGTTCCTTTCCAATGGCACCACCGTAAGATATGCCCAAATTCTCGGACATTATAACGCTCATGCAAGCTATTGCAATCGTGGTGTCTCAGGCATAGACGGTTCTGTCTCCACCGCCATCGGAGGAGCAATTGCCTACGGGAAACAGACTCTTTTAATCACAGGCGATATGTCAATGGCTTACGATGTTGCATCTTTAGCTCTTCAGGAAACTCCTGAAGAGATGAAAATTATTGTCATAGACAATAGGGGAGGAGGAATTTTCCGTTTCATATCAACTACATCCACTCTGGAGGAAAGAGAAAGATTCTTTTGTGCACCTCCTCATCTTCCCCTCAGGCAGTTGGCGGATGGTTACGGGTGGAAATATTTTGAAACTGATAATGAGGAAGGGCTTAAAGCGCTCCTTCCCTCCTTTTTTGACATGAAAAGCAAGGCAATTCTGAAATTGAGTTGTCCTCCCGAATATAGCGCGGAAGTCTTAAAAAACTATTTCCGCACAAAATACTCCTCTTAATATCTTAACATCTTAATATCTTAACATCTTAACATCTTAATATCTTAACATCTTAATATCTTAACATCTTCACTGTATGTTTAACTGGAAAAAAATTAAAGACTATACCGACATTCTCTTTGAAGAATTTGAAGGGATTGCCAAGATCACGATTAACCGTCCGAAAGTTTACAACGCATTTCGTCCGCTCACCAATCGCGAGATGCTTGATGCAATGGCTATTTGCCGTGAACGTTCTGACATCAGGGTCGTAGTTCTCACCGGTGCAGGCGATAAAGCATTTTGCAGCGGTGGCGACCAGCACGCAAAGGGTCGAGGAGGATACGTGGACTCTGACGGAGTGCCCCGGTTAAATGTGCTTGAACTGCATCACGCCATACGTTCCCTTCCAAAACCTGTAATAGCAATGGTAAACGGCTATTCCATCGGCGGAGGAAACGTATTGAATGTAGTATGCGATCTTTCCATTGCCTCTGAAAATGCAAGATTCGGACAGACCGGACCTAAAGTTGGAAGTTTTGATGCCGGCTTTGGCTCTTCCTATCTGGCGCGGTGTGTCGGACAGAAGAAGGCTCGTGAGATATGGTTTCTTTGCCGTCAATACACAGCCCATGAAGCATTGGAGATGGGCATGATCAATAAGGTTGTTCCATTTGACCGCCTTGAAGAGGAGGTTGTTGAGTGGTGTCGCACCATTATGAAACGTTCTCCTCTCGCTATACGCATGATAAAGCGTGGACTGAATGCCGAACTTGACGGACAAGCTGGTCTCATGGAATTTGCCGGGGATGCCACTCTTATGTATTATCTTATGGATGAGGCTCAGGAGGGTAAAAATGCCTTCTTGGAAAAGCGAGATCCCAACTTTGATCAATTCCCTAAATTCCCCTGAAAATGAGACTCGCTTTCGCTCCCTATCTGCTTCATTTCAAACAGCCGGGGGGAACTTCAAGAGGCATAATGACCGAGAAGCCCACTTTTCTTGTCAAGGTCTTTGATGAAAACGATCCTGATCATTTTGGAATTGGCGAGGCAGCGGTATTTCCCGGATTGTCTCCTGAAGCGGATGGGAATTATGTCTGGAAGCTCACGGAGGTGCTTGCCAATGTCGCGATAGGGAAGCCGACTGATCTTTCACGCCATTCCTCAATTCAGTTCGGGCTGGAGCAGGCTATTCTCGACTTTTCCAATGGATGCAACGGCATTTATTTCCCTTCCGACTTCACGATAGGAAAATCGCAGATCGAAATCAACGGATTGGTATGGATGGGAAATTTCGATGAGATGATTTCCCGAATTGATGAAAAGGTTCGCAATGGGTTTAAATGCCTTAAACTGAAAATCGGGGCTATCGACTGGAAAAAGGAGATCGAGATGATAGAATATGTTAGAAGTCATTACTCTTCGCGACAGTTGATGATAAGAGTGGATGCCAATGGGGGATTCTCCATGGAAAATGCCTTGCCGCGTCTCCGGCGTCTCGCCCGCCTTGACATTCATTCAATCGAGCAGCCCATTCCTGCGGGACACCCGGAACTGATGGCTTTCCTATGTGCCGAATCCCCTCTTCCAATTGCTCTTGATGAGGAACTTATTGGAAAGGGAACTATTGAAGAACGCATGCACACTCTTGATCTCATCAAGCCCGCATTCATTATTTTAAAACCCGCTTTATGCGGTGGATTTTCCGGAGGAACCGAATGGATAAGTCTTGCGCGCGAAAGAGGAATAGGATGGTGGATCACCTCCGCTCTTGAATCGAATGTAGGTCTTAATGCCATAGCTCAGTGGACAGCCTCTATGCAAGCCGAGGGACCGCAAGGGCTTGGCACAGGGGGGGTGTTTACAGACAATTTCATCACTCCTGTAAGCCTTGATAAAGACCAACTTTCCTTTAATCCTTCTGAGAAATTTAACTACGACCAATTCAAGGATCTGAAGTGGCATTGTTAAGAAAAATGATTGTAGATGAAATTTGAAGACTTTATTGAGGAGTGGCATAATGCCGCTCCTTACATTATCGTACGTACCTCCGGCTCTACGGGGCAACCTAAAGAGATTCAATTGGAGAAGGAGTTTGTGAAGGAAAGTGCACGGCGTACAAATTATTTTTTTACCATCTCCTCCGGCAGTCGGCTGCATTCCTGCGTGGGTGCGGATTTCATAGGCGGGAAAATGATGGCTGTTCGTGCCTCGCTTGCCGGATGTGATTTCACCTGGGAAAAACCTTCCAACCGACCCTTGGGGGATCTCTCCGTAAGTGATGAGATTACATTGTTGTCAGTGGTTCCCTCTCAAATGATTCATATTCTCGACAACTCGGATAAGATGCCCATAATAAGAAATTTTCTTATTGGCGGGTCTGCAATCACCCCTTCGCTTCGTAAGAGAATCGCAGAGAGTGGGCTTCGGGCTTTTGAAAGCTATGGAATGACTGAGACTGCTTCTCACATAGCATTGAGGAAAATTGAATCTGAGGAAGGATGGTTTGAAACTCTTCCCGGTATTGAAGTAGATCTTGACAACAGGGGGTGTCTTGTCATCAGATTTCTTTCAGGAGAAATTTTTGTTACAAATGACATGGCAGTTCTCCGGTCGTCTACCAATTTTAAGATCAAGGGGAGATATGACAATGTCATTATTACCGGAGGGAAAAAACTGCATCCTGAAGATTTGGAGAAAAGGATTTCTCATTTGTTTGAATCAGAATTTTTAATCTCTTCCGAAGAAGATGAAAAATGGGGGGAGAGAGTTATTTTAATAATAGAGGGGAGTCCATCCGGACGTACAGAAAAAGAGATTCTGTCAGAAGTAAGTAAAATCGTGGAAAAATGGGAAGTTCCTAAAAGTGTGAAATGGGTCGATAAGTTACCGCGCACTCCTAATGGAAAGATAGTGCGCTCCTCCTTCCTTACCAAGTGATCAAATTAAGGATTCCTGGAGGTTAATTTCCCAAAAAACGTGAAAATGAATAAAAAATAGCCCTGAAAGGATAAAAAAGTTAAGTAGGTTTTTATGTTACAAAAAAATGTTATAAATTTGTGTTGTGAAACATAAAATGTGAATTTTTACCCCGTAACCATTCTCTCAATTAGAAATGTTAAGAAAGAGCACTCTTGAACAAATTATAAGTGAGGACTTGTCCGATCTATGGAATATCTTATCGGCGGAGGAGAAAAGAATCGTAACCGATCATTTTACTATTTCTCACTATAAGAAGGGACAGATTATATATGCCGAGCAGGAGGAGCCGGAGAATCTTTGGTGTCTGCTCAAGGGGAAAGTAAAAATGTATAAGAGTGGTGTAGGCGACCGAGTTCAAATCCTTCGTCTTTATCGCCCGGTTCAGTATTTTGGCTATCGGGCATATTTCGCCAAAGAAAATTATGTTTCTACTTGTGCTGCATTTGAAACTTCAATTCTTGGGAGCATCCCTATGCGGATTGTAGATGATCTCATCAGGCATAATAATGATCTTGCAATGTTCTTCATTCATGAATTGTCAAGGAATCTTGGCGGTTCGGACACTAAGATTGTCAATCTGACTCAAAAACATATCCGTGGACGCCTTGCGGAGGCATTGCTGCTTTTGGCTGATAATTACGGACTTGAAGATGACGAGTCTACCCTTAAGATTTATATGAGCCGGGAGGATCTTGCAAATCTCTCCAACATGACCACATCCAACGCCATACGTACGCTGACATCATTTATGACCGAAAAGCTTATTTTGGTTGACGGCAGAAGAATACGCCTTCTAAACGTGCCTCAGTTGCGTAAGATATCAAAATTCGGATAAGGCGCATTGATCCGCAAAAAAAGCCGGCTTGAATTTTCAAGCCGGCTTTTTCAATTGGGATGATTATCCTTTATTTCTTGCTCTTCTTTGTCGCAGTTTTGGCTTTAGTTTTAGTATCCGCAGCCTTTCTCCCGCGCTTTTTGGGAGCCGGTGCTTCTACATCGGCTTTCTCTGCTATCTCAAGCATCTCCTCTTTAGGAGCGTTTGTAGAATCATCGGCATTAAGGATATTATTGCGGAGATTCTTTACCTCTTTATTGAGTTCGTTAATTTCAGATGCCTGGTTGCGAATGGTAAGGAGCAGGGAGTTAAGCTCCTCATTATCGATATTCTCGGGATACTGCTCCTCCACTCTTACGAGGAAGTCAGCGAGAACATTCATATAGTTGGTGAATGCTGCAAAGGGAGAGTCATACGGACTGAAGGCGGCATGACTTGCGCCATCTGCCATATTCTTTGTGCTCATGTAATAGAAATGGTCACTGCTCTGGAGATACTCCCAATCTTGTTTCAGACGGCGGTCTTGACAGAGATTCACACGTTCTGCTACGCCATATAGTTTGCTCAGGGCCTCATTCTGAAGCTCGTTGCCCTTCCATGCCGATACGTCGCGTGCTTCATCAATATCGGAAATTGGGAACGGCACTGAGAGAGCGTCAACCGGTTTCAGTTTTGCTACCACCTCTGACGGGATGGTGAATTTCACACCCTTTTCCTTACCGAAGTGGGGGAGTGCCTTCATGAACTCAAATATGCCTGTATCCTTTGGAAGGAATGTTCCGAATGTGTCCATGCTCAGATACAAATTGACCACCTGCTCATTCTCCGGAAGAGAGGCTATCCAGTCGACATATTTGTCTGCAGTCAAAGGATATTCATCCCAAGAGGGATTATTAAAGTTACGCGCGATGTCGTCTGCAAGTTTATCATTTGTCAGCAGCAGTTTCACGTTAGGAGCAGAGATAGCGGAATAAACATAATCGGGCGATTTCCATCCCAAAATATGTTTTGCTCCCTCAGTAAGAATGGTCTTGAAGCCCATTGCGGCTATTAGGGTTGCGATTTCATCGTCATAAATCAGCTCAGTGTTGGCAAACACTTTCGGAGTCAATCCGAATAGGCGTTTGATAAGATCTGAATGCTGCTTCACCTCTCTCATAAATTCCTCAGGATCCTCAAGACTGGAAAGGGAGTGGGAGTAGGTGCCCGCAAGAATTTCAAGACAGCCGGTATCGGCAAGTTTCTTCAGCAGGTCGATATATTCAGGCACATACAGCTGCAGCTGCTCGATAGCAGTGCCGGATATGGAGAGTGAGCATTTAAACTCTCTGTTGCTGTTTTCCACCATCTGAAGCAGAGTCTCTGTCATGGGGATATAGCTCTGATGAGCCACACGGGTTATGATCTCATCATTTGCGAAATCATCGAAATAGTAATGGTCGTTGCCTATATCGAAAAATCTGTAGCGTTTCAGGCGGAAAGGCTGATGTATCTTAAAATAGAAACAAACTGATTTCATATTATATTTCTGTTTTTTATTGGCTTATTATTTGGAGCTTCCGGCTCCTGACTTAATTTATTGGAAATTTCACTGGCGGGATTCGATCACCTTATTATAAATGTCGATCACCTTCTTGCCGGCTTTCTCCCATGTGATGCCGTGAATTTCCTCAATACCCCGGTCGCGCAAAGTGTTGTAAAGGGCTTTGTTGCTGATGATGGAATGCATGGCGTCTGCCATAGCGTCCACATCCCAGTAGTCTGTCTTGATAACATTGTCAAGAATTTCCGCACATCCGCTCTGCTTTGATATTATCGAGGGGACGCCCATCTCCATCGCTTCAAGAGGGGAGATGCCGAAAGGCTCTGACACTGAAGGCATGACATATACGTCAGAATCGCGGAACATTTGATATACTTCCTTTCCACGGAGGAAGCCCGTGAAATGGAATCTGTCGGCAATGTTGCGCTTGGCGGCAAGCTTTATCATGGCTTTCTCCATGTCTCCTCCGCCAGCCATTACGAACCTAACGTTCTTATCTTTTTTGAGCACCTTGGCGGCAGCCTCAACGAAATATTCCGGACCCTTCTGCATCGTGATTCTACCCAGGAACGTGATGACTTTATCTTTTGTGTCGCTCCTTTTGAGATTCAGAGTCTCCTCATCCAAAGGTATTACGGCATTATGCACAGTCGTTACCTTTGCCGGGTCAATGCCGTAGTTCTCGATCACTGTTTTTCGTGTCAGATTTGAGACAGTGATAATGTGATCCGCATTCATCATACCGTCTTTCTCTATGGCGAACACCGTAGGATTCGGCTTTCCGCGAGAACGGTCGAATTCAGAGGCGTGTACGTGAATCACAAGCGGCTTGCCGGTAACATTCTTCGCATGGATGCCTGCAGGATATGTCAGCCAGTCGTGTGCATGTATGATGTCGCAGGGGACGGTGCGTGCTATCACTCCTGCCACGATAGAATAATTATTGATCTCCTCAACGAGGTTATCAGGATACTTCCCCGAAAATTCTATACATCCGAGGTCGTTAAGCTTCATATAGTTGAAGTCAGCGTAAATATGGTCGCGCAGATCGAAATAAGTCTGTGGATCCATTACTTTGCCGATTCTCTGGTTGACATAATCCCATGACACGTCGCGCCATGCAACAGGAGTGTTGCAGGCTCCGATTATGTTGGCAAACCCTTTCTCCTCATCGCCCCAAGGCTTGGGGATGACGAAAGTAATATCAAGATTGCCGTTGGCGTGCATACCTTTTGTCAGACCATAGCTTGCAGTGCCGAGACCGCCGAGGATATGTGGCGGGAATTCCCAGCCGAACATTAATGCCTTCATTTCGATTCTTCGGTTTCTAAGGTTTGTAGTTTATTTAATTCTTTCACGTTTTTCAGGGTACGCAGAATCTCTCCTACGTTCTTTGCTGTGCTGACAGCTCCTCGTCCGGTGTATGGAGGATTGCCGTCATACATCTCCGACAGAGAGCCGATACATCCTTCTGTCATCTCATCTTCATAACCTATGAGCATCCTTTCGATAAATCCAACTCCGCTTACTCCGAACACTTTGAAATAAGCATCCGCATAGAAGCCGAAGAGCCACGGCCGAGCCGGACCCTGATGAACGGCATATTCTCTCTGCACGGGATCACCGAGATATTGGGGATGATAAGCGTAGCTTTTCGGACTTAAAGAGCGCAGACCTTTGGGAGTCAGAAGTTCGCGGGTAACAAAATCCAACACTTTCTTCCTCTGACGGCGGTCGAGGGGAGAATATTCCAGACCGATGGCTATTGCCATGTTAGGACGCACTTCAAGATCGGTATATGTGCCGTTTACATAATCGTAAAGATAGCCGTAATCGTTAAGGAAAGTTGATATAAACGATTCCTTCACTGTCTCAGCCAGTGCACGCAGCTCTTCAAGATAAGAGGCTTGTGTCTCATCGCCGTCATAGAGAGCTATCAAGAAGCGGAGGGCATTATACCATAAGGCGTTAAATTCCAGAATATAGCCAGTGCGCGGGATGATGGGTTTGCCGTCGATAGAGGCGGAAAGCCAGGTTACCGGTTTTTCGGTTCCATCGGAAGATACCAGGCCGTTGGGATTCAGATTCAGATTATTGACTTTTCCTTCGCGGATGCTTTCCACAATCCAGCGAACTGTTTCTCCATACTTCTCACGACACTCTTTGGTTGTTGTGGCGCGTTTGAATTGCTGGATTGTCCATATTGTCCACAGAGGCACGTCGGGAAGATCTATTTCGCCGATTGTGCGATCCTTCTCTCCTTTATCAAGGTATTTTCTCAAAGCGTCAAGGAAGGTAGCCAATATGAGTTCATAATCCTCGCGATGGTCAATTGCCAATGTGCAGCCTGGGAGAGCCATAAGCTCGTCGCGTGCCCTCACGTTATACCACGGGTAGCCTGCCATGATATACATTCCGTTCGGCTTCTTAAGATAGAATTGCTTTGCCGAATTTTTAAGGCAGTTGTAGAAACTTGTGCGGCATGTGCGCGTTGTGAGTTCCTGTGCGTAGGTTTCGCTGAAATCTTTCGGATTCGCCTCGAAAGTGGAGGCAGAGAAGATGATTGATTCCCCCTTCTTAATGGGGAGCTCGAAATATCCGGGCACCCAGAGGTCTTCTTTATAAGGTATTCCGCGGTCTTTATCCTTGTAGTATTCTATACCTTTATACCAATGTCCGTCGCTGACCCATTCCGGCTTCTTGGAGAATTGCATATAAAGATTCGGATAGCCGTCATACAGGCAGGTGGAAATGCCGTTCTTCACAGGTTCTGTAGCCGTATTGATTGCCCAGTTTTCAACACACAGATCGTTTGCGTTGCGGAAAGCAAGGAAGGGACGGAACTGAAGCTTTGTTGGTGAATGAGCCTCTACAAGGGTATATTTTATCAAGATTCGGTTTTCATGGGAGATAAACACCTTCTCCTTGGTGAGGATGACGCCTCCCACGCGATAGGTCATTGTAGGCACCGATTCGCAATCGAATTGACGTATATATTTATGTCCGTTAGGACTGAACACTCCCTCGCCATACTGGTGTAAGCCGAGATTAAAGGGGGCTCCGTGCTGTATTACCGTCTCGTCGAGCGATGACAGGAGCACATGTGCCTTATCATCCATCTCCGGAATCGGTATCACGAGCAGTCCGTGTTGTTTGCGTGTATTACACCCTACTATTGTGGTGCAATGATAAGCCCCTGATTTGTTTGTGCGCAACATCTCCTTAGGGAGACTTTGCTCAAGATTGATCATGAGGCTCTTGTCAAATTTCAGATAGCTCATAGAAATTATTGTCTGTTTGTGAGAAATTTTGAGTTTATGGGGCGCGACCTTAGAAGGTCGTAAGGTTAACAAAGCAGAGGGGAAAGATGATTCGCTTTGTATCGTATGCCAATTATTCCACAAAGATAAGATTATGTTGAATAAATTGCAAACAAAAAATGTGGATTATTATGACATTTTTTGAAAATGTACACATTAATTATGCTTTTTGCAACAATTTTATTCATCACCCGCTACCGGCACCTCCTCTCCATCATCGTCGGTCTTGAAAAAGGGTTGGGTCTCCTCATCAATTTTCTTTAATATTTCCTGATTTATGGGGAGGGTAATATCGGCTATGTAGATATTGTCAAGACATTCATAAGTCTTCAGAAGCCAGCTGTCAATCTTGGTTAGAAGTTCGCTGTAGTTTTCCGAAAAACGTGGTATGAAATTCGAGTCCCCTACCTTATCGAGACGTTGGAGCAGTTCCCCAACGGTAAGATTACCGGTCTCTATGGCGGGAGCAACCCCTATCTTCTCTTCCGGCATCATAACATAGTTGACAAGCCCTGCCTTATAGAGCTGCTCACATATTCTGGATACAACCCTTATGGGTATCTCAAAACAATAGCTTAGTTTTGAACGTGTCAATGGAGTTTTGCCTTTTCTGAATCTTGTTACAATTGCAGAGGTAAGGATGATTGTAATCTTCCGCTTATAGTTTTCCGACATCTTTGAAAGATCACCCATAAAATTGAATGCATAGACATTCTGCAGGGAATAGGTCAGCACACACCCGAAGAGAAGGATAAGCCAGGAGAGCTGCAGCCAGATAAGAAGAAGCGGGAGGAATGCAAATGAGCCATAGATGGCATTATACTTAGAGACGTAGATCTGTCCGTTTACAAACAGCATCTGGAGAACCTGAAACACGACAGCACAGATGGCTCCCGATATGACGGCATATTTGATGTTGACTTTTGTGTTTGGTATAAGGAAATAGGATATAGAGAATGCAAGCCATGCCAGGACCAGTGGCGACGCCTCAAGCAGGACATTCACCAAAGGGGAGAGGATGGAAAGATGGATGTTGTCTTGAACAGTAGTCGACATAAATATGGAGACACCCGACGAGCATATCATCAGAACCGGCACCATCAGGCAGATAGCTATGTAGTCGGTGATTTTCTGATAGAAGGTGCGGTCGTGCTTGACATCCCATATCATATTGAAGGCGCTTTCAATATATGAGAGAAGGGAGACGAGGGTCCAGAGAAGGAAAAGTATGCCGATGCCGACAAACACCCCCTGCGATGCCTCCTTGAGATAGGAATCAACAAAACGGAGTGCAAGGGAGATCACCTGCTTTTGTGCCGGAAAACTTTGATATAGCTGATTCTCCAGCACATCCTGAAGTCCGAAGCCTCTTCCTATCGCAAATAGAAGAGCAAACACCGGGACAATGGCAAGCACCGTTGAATAAGTCAGCGACATAGACCGAGTCTGTAGATCTCGGTCAAGGAAAGAGCGTATCGAAAGATTGATGACTTTCAACACTCTTACTTTTGCCGTGTCATTGGGTTGTTTCCAAATGCCGGTCCAGAAATAGTTAATTAGATACTGGACTTTGTCAATGCATCGCGTCATAAACGAAGGTTTCTCCTTCTTATTATCACTCTTGGTTGGCTTTGGGGTTGGATCGGGGGTGGTCTGGTCCATTTTTTATTTTTATTAGTATGACAAAAGGAGAGAATAGTTATGATTAAAATGTAAAAAAAGATAAATTGGTTCAAACGCCGTCCGAGTATCTGCAAAAAATAAGAAAAAAGGGTGTGTCGAGAAAATCTTGACACACCCTTTTTATAGGGGCAGAAGCGATGTAAGCCGGGTTATGTCCCTGTTTCGTGAACAGGGGTCTGTCATTTATCTAATCTGCACGGTTGCCCGCGAGCTTGAGCAGCCTACCCCCCGGCAATGGACGGGCAATCCTTTGCTGCCGGTATATTTGGCCTTGCAACACATGGGATGTGCGGCATCCTATGTCGCCATAGGACCCGGTGGGCTCTTACCCCGCCTTTTCACCCTTACCTTCATGCCTTGCGGAATGAAGGCGGTTGTTTTCTGTCACTTATCCCCGACGTCGCCGCCGGCTTCCCGTTAGGAAACATGTTGCCCTATGTTGCCCGGACTTTCCTCTTGGCTCATGAAAAAGCCAAGCGACAGACCACGCTTCTGCACGTTTTTATTTTATCTCTTGGCGGTTATCTTTTGACCGAGACATCTTATTATGACATCGGCTATCTGCTCATCGCTCAGTCGGGAAGCATCAAGGGTGAGATGATAATTGCTGGCGCGCCCCCATCTTCTCCCGGTGTAGTAGTTATAATAGTTCTCTCGATCCCGGTCGCGTTTGGTTGCCATCTCCTTGGCATGCTCTAAACTGTCAGCCTCTCCTCGCTCCACAATTTTATGGGCGCGATGGTCGAGTGGTGAATGGAGGAAGACGCTCAGTAGTCTGGGATGATCGCGGAGCACATAATCGGCTGTCCTCCCCACGATAATGCACGGTCCTTTTTCGCTCAGCTTCTTTATAGCCTTGCTCTGTTCGCGGTATAATGCAGCCCCTCCGACTGTTATGTCATGATAGTTTTGAGTAATTCCATACACCCCTTGAAAAAAAGAATTGAAGAGGGATGGTTTCTTCTCGTCGTGCTCATTGAAAATGTCAGGAGTGAAACCCATTGATTCGGCGGCTTCAATCAGAAGCCGTTTGTCGTAGTAGGCACATCCTAATCGTTCGGAAAGGAGTTTTCCGATCCGGCGGCCGCCGCTTCCGAATTCTCTTCCGATCACTATCACAAACCTTTCTGACGGGTCGGTGATATTTATTTGGCTTTCTGTTTTGCTCATCTTTTTTGCTTCTCGCTGTTATTTCGAGGATTTCTTCTGCAAAATTAATAAAACGGTTTTATATTGAAAAATTTCACCGTTTATTTTATCATTTAGTTTAAATTTATTTACTTTGCGTTTTGAAAAAAAAAGTAAGATGAATCAAATTGAGAAAATTCTTGAAAATGACACTGACGGTATGCCCGTTTACGAGTATATCGTCAATAATGTCGATAATTGCTCCGAAGATCTCCCGGCTTTAATAGAAAAACTTAAAAAAGTGGATCGTTCAGGTCAATTCCTGTCGAGCACGGCGCGTTTCCTGAATGCCGTGGACAGCGATGCTTTTGCTCCCTTTCTCCCTTCCCTGATTGAAGGAGCCATTGAAAAAGACCGCGAGCGCAGATACATCGGGTCTCTTCTTCAGGCAATCTGGGGGAAAGACTATATGGAGAGGGCATCCGAACTCAGACTTTCCGATGACAATTTCCGCCGCATATATAAGAGAATCTATCCTGCCGAAGGAACGGAATTTCACCATAATATTTAGCAGACCCCTTCAAGTGAAGAGATTAATATTTACGCTGGCATTCATCTTTTCGATGATGCCGAATTTATTTTCGCAATCAATGAATAATGATTTTAATGTATATGACCCTGCAGATGCGCTCGTAGAGATCAAGACCTCTTTGGGTGATGTGGTCGTGGAGTTGTATAATGACACGCCTCTCCATCGCGATAATTTCCTGAAACTGGTGGATAAGGGTTTCTATGACGGTGTGCTTTTCCATCGCGTTATTGATGAGTTTATGGTGCAGACGGGTGATCCCAAGTCAAAGGAGGCGTCTGCGGGAGAGGCTCTTGGCGATGGCGACCTTGGTTATACTGTGGAGGCGGAGATACGTTATCCGCGCCATTTCCATAAATACGGTGCTCTTGCTGCCGCGCGAACCGGAGATAATGTCAACCCGGAAAGACGTTCCTCGGCTTCTCAGTTCTATATTGTAACAGGCAAGAAAATATCTCCTGCAAGAATCGATGCCATTGAAAGGAACAATTATGAAAGAAGCCTTCAGGACGAATTCTCCCGTTTGACGGCTGAGAATATGGACAGTATAAAGCGTCTTCGTCTCGCTCACGATTCTGTGGGACTCGAAAATCTTCGTCAGGATCTTATCCGTCGCACTGAAGAGGCTGTTAAGCCCATGCCCCTTCCGGAGGATATAAGAGAGGCATACACCACTGTCGGGGGCACGCCTCATCTTGACGGCACCTATACAGTTTTCGGACAGGTGGTGAAAGGAATGGATGTCGTTGAGAAGATTCAGAAAGTCGAGACAGACTCCGCCGACCGCCCAAAGGAGGATGTGCGAATAATATCCGCTAAAATAATTCGCAATTCTTCCGAAGAATTAAAGAATAAATAAGCCAAAAATTTGTAGTTTAAGATTTAATTGCTAATTTTGGCGCAAAATAAGCAATCCAAACCAACTAACCTATCAGCAATGAACGAGCTTGATAAGATGTCGTCATCTTCCGACGACGTAATTCGCCCGGGTGTCTCCGATACACCTGTTGATCCTGTTTCTTCCGAAGCTCCAGCAGCCGGAGAGGATAAAAAGAACAATGTAGCCGAATATGTTTCAGTGACAGCAGTCACTGTCGATGATTCCGGAATCCATCTGCTTGCAGTGGAGCCGGCAGCAGAGAATGCTGCTCCTGCATTGTTGAAGCCTGAAGATATGTCGCGTGCATATCATGCTATGGATAAGCCTCAGCTTCTCGAATCGCTTAAGGCTATTCTTGAATCTGGCAATCTTGAGGCTCATAAGGAGGTGGCTCTGATCAAACAGGTCTTTTACACAATTCATAACAGGGAAATTACATCCCAGATGGAGGCGTTCATTGCCGAAGGCAATTTGCCCGAAGATTTCTCATCTACTCCTGACGAATGTGAGGCTGAGATGAAAAATCTCCTTTCTGAATTCCGTGAGAAAAGAAATGCTTTCCTTGAGCAAAAGGAGGAGGAGCGTCGTGCCAATCTCGAACAAAAGAGAACCATCATTGCCGACCTCAAAACAATTGCTGAGGATATAGATAACATCAATCTCCATTATTCTCGTTTCCAGCAACTTCAGCAGGATTTCAAAAATGTCGGTGAAGTGCCTGCCGGATATGACAACGACATCTGGAAAGAATATCAGGCTGCCGTTGAGCAGTTTTATGATCGCCTGAAGATGAATAAGGAGCTTCGCGACCTCGATTTCAAGAAAAATCTGGAACTCAAGACAATTCTCGTTGAGAAAGCTCGTGAACTCTCCGAACTTGCCGACCCTGTAGAGGCATTCCGCCGCCTTCAGGTGCTTCATGACCAGTTCCGCGAAATTGGTCCGGTAGCACGTGAAATGAGAGAGGAGATTTGGAATAACTTCAAGGAGGCGTCTACCGTTGTCAACAAGCGTCATCAGGATTTCTTCCAGGCAAGAAAAGCTGCAGAACAGGAAAATGAGGATGCCAAAATTGCTTTGTGTGAGAAGGCTGAGGCAATTGATTTCTCATCGTTCAAGACTTTCTCTGAATGGGATAATGCCACCAAGGAATTTCTTGCTTTGCAGCAGGAATGGAAAGGTCTTGGCTTTGCCTCAAGAAAAGTCAACAACCAACTCTTCACCCGTTTCCGTAAGACTTGCGACGAATTCTTTACTGCAAAGGCAGAATATTTCCGCCAGTCGAAGGAGGAACTGAAAGATAATTTTGCCAAGAAAGAGGCTCTTTGTGAAAAGGCTGAGGCGCTCAAGGAGAAGTTTGCAGAAAAGGGTGCGCTTGATAAGATGCAGGAGCTCCAGAAAGAATGGCGCACAATCGGAGTTGTGAAGAGAAAACAGGCGGATGAGGTTTGGAAACGTTTCTGTGCAGCCGTAGATGAATTTTACGATGCAAGAAAGAAACTCTTTTCAGGCAGACGTGATGAGGAAGCTGAGAATCTTAAGGCCAAGCGTGAGGTGATTGAGAAACTTAAGGCTATTTCGGAGGAATCGGAAAGAAAGGATGTCATAGATACTATCCGTCAGCTTCAGGCGGACTGGCAGAAAATCGGACATGTGCCTTTCCGTCAGAAAGATGCCGTAACAGCTGATTATCGTCGTGAACTTGACCGACTCTTCAGCGCGTTTGATCTTCGTGATTCCCGTCAGAGGATGCGTCGTTTTGAAGGTGAAGTTAAGAAAATGGAGGGGGATGAGTCCCGACGTGAGCGCGACCGCCTCGTCCGCGCCATCGAAAGCCGTCAGGCTGAACTGAAGACTATAGAGAACAATCTCGGCTTCTTCAATGTTAAGTCTTCAGCCGGCAATTCCATGCTCAAGGAGTTTGAGAGGAAGATGCAGAAGATTAAAGACGATATCGCTCAGATCAAAGAGAAGATAGCGCTTCTTGACCGTCAGAAGAAAGAGAATAAAGAGGCCAAGGAGAACTGATATTAATATTCATAATCAAAGGGACGGCATCGCCAAAGGCAATTCGCGATGTCGTCCCTTCGGTTTTAACTGACATTAGTTTTATAATGTCGCGTGTGTAGATTGAATTATGATGAAATTATTTCTATGGGGATTGATTCTTCTCATGGCTTTTTCCGCTCAATCAGCGTTTGCTGAAAGAGGGAATAATGAGAAATGGGAGGAATGTGCTCGTCTGGCACAATCGGGTGATGCCGATGCCCAATATAGGATGGGGAAGATCTATCAGGAGGGTACGCTCGTGGGGTCGGATCCTTCCGAGGCTTTCTATTGGTTTAAAAAATCTGCTTCCAATGGCAACGGGGATGCCTGTTATGAGGTGGGACTGTGTTTTCGCTATGGATATGGAGTCATACCGGACAATAGGATTGCGGCTGAAAATTTTTGGCGTGCGGCTGAAAAAGGGAGTGTCGAAGGAGCGTATTGTTATGCTGAAATGCTCCGGGATGGAGTAGGGGTCCCCGCCGACAAGGCAAAGGCATATAAATGGTTTACGGTGGCTTCAAAGTCAGGTTATGCAGATGCCGCAAAACAGGCAGAAAGCCTTAAGTCTTTTTCAGGGAGTGGAAAGGCGTCAAAATCCATGTCGAGCAAAATTAGAGATAATAAAAAGCATGTCAAAGCCGGAGGCAAGCGTGCTTCCAAAGCCTCCATTCGCAAGCAGAAACATAAACGTAAATAATTCTACCCTATGTCTGACAATATTATTACCGAAAATCCCGCCACATCACAGGATGGGAAGAGAGAACTTATTTTGATCAATATTTCAGGTGCAGATAAAAGCGGTCTGACTGCTGCGCTGACAGAAATTCTCGCTCGTTATGACGCAACTGTCCTCGATATAGGTCAGGCTGACATACATCATACTCTTTCACTCGGCATACTCTTTATGACTGATAGCCGCAAGAGCGGTGAAATCGTTAAGGAACTTCTTTTTACCACCAATGAACTGAAGGTGCAGGTCTCTTTCCAGATCGTCAGCGAGGAGGAGTATAACGATTGGGTCAGCCGTCAGGGTAAGAATCGATATATCATCACTATCCTGGGAAGAAAAATCACTGCCAATCAGATTTGTGCCACTGCGAAGGTCATCAGCGAGCAGGGGTTGAATATTGATGCCATTTCACGTCTTACGGGACGTATTCCTCTTGAAGAGGGCTCACAGCCCGCTACTAAGGCGTGTATCGAATTTTCCGTGCGAGGCACTCCTATCGACCAGCTTCAGATGAAGAGTGATCTGATGAGACTTTCGCGTGAACTTAACTACGACATATCAATGCAGGAAGATACGATTTACCGTCGTTCGCGCAGGCTTATCTGTTTTGATATGGATTCCACGCTGATCCGCACGGAGGTGATCGACGAATTGGCAGACCGTGCCGGAGTGGGTCCGGAGGTAAGGGCAATTACAGAGGCGGCTATGCGCGGAGAGATAGATTTTCAGGAAAGCTTCAAGCGAAGAGTGGCATTGCTGAAAGGTCTTGACGTCAGTGTCATGAAAGAGATAGCTGAAAATCTTCCCATCACTGAAGGGGTTGACCGTATGATGAAAGTGCTTAACCGCTCAGGTTACAAGACAGCCATACTTTCAGGTGGATTTACATATTTCGGCAACTATCTCAAGCAGAAATATAATTTCGATTATGTCTATGCCAATGAACTGGAGATTGGACCGGACGGTAAACTTACAGGCCGCTATTTGGGAGATATAGTAGACGGCCGCCGTAAGAAGGAGTTGCTGAGGCTCCTTGCTCAGGTGGAGAATATAGACATTGCCCAGACCATCGCCGTAGGGGATGGTGCCAACGACCTTCCCATGCTTTCTGAAGCCGGTCTTGGAATCGCCTTTCATGCCAAGCCAAAGGTGAAAGCGGAGGCTGAGCAAAGCATCTCAACCATCGGTATTGACGGAGTGCTTTACTTCCTCGGATTTAAGGATTCCTTCATTTCCCCCTCCAATCCCTCTGTAACGGTAGCGGTTCCGGAAAAATAGTTAAACATATTAATCGCAGAGATTGTTATATTTACAAAATAATCTTTGGAATTATGAAAAAATATGTTGATAAAATCAAAGAGTCAAAACCGACTCTTGTAGTTTTCGAACATGCCGGAAAGAACGATTCGGTAGAAGTAAAATATCTTGCGCAGGAACTTAAAGCAAAATTTGGAGACTCGGCAAATATTGAGCGAGTAGACGGATCCTACAATGGACACATGAAGCTGCAATATAAGCTTGAGGAATATCCCACCTACGTTCTCTTTAAAGAGGGGCAGGAGTTGATGAGAGAAAGCGGAAAGAAAACTCTGGCACAGCTCGAAGACATGGTGCAGCGCGCACTCTAAGAGACAATACAGCTGCAACATCAATATCACGGCAGGCATTATTTCCGAATAATGCCTGCCGCTTTTCTTATTTTACCGGGAGAAGTGTTAACGGAAACTGGGAGGAGGGTCAGTCCTCTGACCCGAGGGTGAGCAAGAAGGTAATTTCACGGGGGAGTAGTTATGGGGTTTTTTACGGGGATTTTTGCTGGGACAGACCGGGGCAGGGGACTGCCCCTACTCCCGGGGGACTGCCCCGACTCCCGAGGGGAGGGGGAAGAAAGAAATGGATGGCGTAACTTTTTTATATTTTTAGTTGTTATTAAGATAAATTCATTTTTCTCCTCTTTCTAACCTCAAACTTTTCCACAATGAACTTTTCCATGTCTTCTCTATCTAAACTGTATCTTTTAATTTCGCTAATTCTATCCGGTAGCATTCTCTTTCCTGCAAATGCGGAAGAGAAAGTGGGTCTTGTGTTGAGCGGAGGCGGTGCCAAAGGCATTGCCCATGTAGGCATTATAAAGGCTCTCGAAGATAATGATATTCCCATCGATTACGTAACGGGAACATCTATGGGTGCAATCGTGGGGAGCCTCTACAGTTGCGGATGGTCGCCCGAAAGAATGATGCAGATGTTCACATCTCAGGATTTCAGAAACTGGAGTACAGGCACAGTTAATAAGAATCTGGAATATTATCTAAATACACCTACCCCCACTCCGAAATGGCTCTCGTTAAACATAAATTTCAAAGATACCACCAATAATCTGATGAGCCAGATAATTCCAACCTCACTGATCAATCCTACTCCTATGAACATTGAGTTTCTGGAAATTTTCTCTCCTTATACGGAGCAGTGCGGGGGTAATTTCAATAATCTCTTTGTCCCCTTCCGGTGTGTTACAAGTGATGTGTACAGCAAACATAAAATAGTGCTAAAATCGGGCTCTCTGGGTGATGCCGTGAGAGCATCCATGAGTTTTCCGTTAGTGTTCAAGCCTATAGAACTTGACGGAGTGCTTGTTTACGACGGTGGTATATATGACAATTTCCCTGTGAATGTGATGGAGAAGGACTTCGATCCTAATTTCATCATCGGAGTATCAGTATCTTCTGCCGACACTAAGCCGATCCGTGGAGACATTTACAGCCAGCTTGAGGATATGATTATCCAGAACAACGACTACAGCCTTCCTGCCGATAAGGGGGTGAAGATTCAGGTGCCTGTCCTCAATTTCGGTGTGCTTGATTTCGATCAGGCCCAGGAGATATACAATATAGGCTATAAGACAGGTCTTTCAATGGTCGATTCAATCAAGCATCGACTTCCGGCACGTCGTCCTCTTTCTGAAGTGAAGGCTCATAGGGAATCTTTCGCTCATGCCACTCCCGAAGTCATTTTCGATTCAGTTTCAGTAACCGGCGCGAAACCAAATCAGGCAAAATATCTGGAATTTCTTTTCACCGGTCCTAAGAGAAAAGAGGAGCCGCTCACTCTCCAAAGGGTGAAAGACTCATATTATAGGGCTGTCGGCACAGGGAAATTATCCGACCTTCTCCCGCAGGCAGAGTTTGGAAAGGATGGCAAGTCGGATCTTCTTTTAAAGGCATCAGTGAAAAATCCCTGGAGCGTAGGAGTCGGCGGCTGGATTACCTCTTCAACCAACAGCATGCTCTACCTTACTTTCGGTTATCATACCCTCAGCTTCAACTCCCTTGACCTCGATCTTGGAGCATGGGTAGGACAATCTTACTATGCCGGGCAATTGAGCGCCAAATTCGGACTCCGCACCTCTCTGCCCTCATACATGCAGTTTGACGCTGTCGTGAGCCGTCAGAAATATTATGACTCCGAATTATTGTTCTATCAGACAAGCACCCCCTCCTTCATTACCGACACACAAGGTTTCTTCCGCCTTAATTATTACTGGGCTCTCGGAAGAATGGCTAAAGGATATGCAAGTGTCGCCTACGGCTGGGAGGGGAACAACTATTTCCCCTACAACGAAGGTTCTTTCTCCGGAATAGAGAAAGATAAGAGCCGTTACCGAATAGGAGCCCTCAAAGTCGGCGCCGAACTCAATACTCTTAACGACCAGCTTTATCCGAGCTCAGGCAAGGAATGGATTCTCAATGTCTTGCTCAGCCATGAGCAGAATAAGTTCATGCCTGGAAATCCCGAACAGGCGCCTACTGACTGGCAGACCCATCTGCGTGCCTCCGCCGAGTTGCTTTGGCGGCACTATTTCTCCCTTCACGACCATTTCAAGTTAGGGACAATGGTTAACGGGATAGCAACCCTTCAGTCGCTATATCAGACCTATACTGCCACTCTTATCCATGCTCCTGCGTTTGCTCCAACTCCCTCCACGAAGAATTATTTCAATCCCGCGTTCCGCTCGGATAATTATGTAGCCGTAGGACTTATACCGATATGGTCTCCATTCTCACGCGCTCAACTTCGCGGCGATTTTTATGCATTCGCTCCCATACGGAACATTATGCCGACGGAAGATGGATATGCACATTATCATCGGTGGTTTCACAAGCCGGAATTCATAGGAGAGGTGGCAGCGGTATATAATTTCCCCTTTGCAAGTCTTTCACTCTACGTCAATTATCTTTCCTCTCCAAAAGACAATTGGAATTTCGGAATCAATTTCGGTCTCTTCTTCCAGGCTCCGAAGATTCTGCGCTGATCAGTCTTTTCCGGAAGCCCTCGGAATGCCATACGGTTGAATCCTCTCTTATAAGCATTCCGTCGAGATTCAGTCTTTTAAGAATTGATATTGCTCCCTCCATGCCTGTTGCCATGCATGCCGTGGCAACGGCATCTGCCTCCATACACGTAGGGGCTATGACAGTAGCGCTCAATATGTCGGTCTTTACGGGGCGTCCGCTGAGCGGAGAGATGGTATGTCCTAAATTTTTTCCACCCTCTGTGTGAAAATTGCGGTAGTTCCCGGAAGTGGCAATTCCATCGTTTCCGATCTCTATCACTGCTCCCGATTCTTTGGAATTTATATTGTTTTCTGACGGACTGTCGATAGATATTCTCCATCTTCTTCCCCCGGGAGCATTTCCTCCCGAAGCAATCTCTCCTCCAATCTCCACAAGATAATCCCTTACACCATTCCTTTCCAGCATCTCTGCCACCATATCGCATCCGTATCCCTTCGCTATGGCGGAGAAATTGAATTGAGTGCGGCTGTCATTCTTAATAATCCTTCCTTTGTCGAGGAAGGTTTTTTTTATACCCACAAATTTCAGCACGCTGTCAATGGCAGCCGTGTCAGGCGTAATCTTATGGCCTTTCCCAAAACCCCATGCAGTAATGAGCGGAGAGAGGGTAGGGTCGAACATCCCTCCGCTCGCCTCATTGATTTTCCTTGACTCCTCATACACCCTTATAAAATGAGAGTCTACCTCACTTTCCGGCAAACGGTTGACACGGCTTACCAAAGAGGTGGAATCAAAAACGTTCAGGCTGCCTCCCACTTCATTCAGCACCCTCATGACCGAATCTGCCAGCGAGGGATCGCCGCTAAAAGTGATGTGATAAGAAGTGTTCCATATCATGCCGGAAGTCCTTACATAACCTGACGGGCGCGAGCATCCGGTTGCTATCAGCAACAAAATCCAAACTAAGGAAAATAATCTGTGGGTTTTCTTTTTCATCATTGATGCAAGGTATGTCTCCAAAATTTTATGAAAAAATTGGATGGGATGATTAAAATATGTTCACAAAGTTAGTAAAAATAAAGAATATTATATAAATTTGTAACCCGAATGTGATGCTTTCATTCCACATCACGGATTTCCGTGATGTAAAACAGGAAACTTATTTGTGTCAAATCTTACTATAACCGAAATTTACCTTATAAATTAAATTATTGATTATGAAAGAATCATTCTTATTTCTTGCAGAAGGTTTCGAAGAAATTGAAGCCCTGACAGCTATCGATGTCTTGCGCAGGGGCGGCATTCCGGTAAAGACCGTCTCCCTGACCTCCGCTCTTCAGGTTACGGGAGCGCATGGCGTTACCGTAACAGCCGATCTACTTTTTGACAATACTCTCTTCTCCGAACCTCTTTGGCTTATTCTTCCCGGCGGAATGCCCGGAGCAATGAACCTATATGAATTTACTCCTCTTCACGGGCTGTTGAAGAATCAGCTTGCTTCAGCCCACGGCAGGATAGCGGCGATCTGCGCCGCCCCCATCGTCCTGGGACAGTTGGGACTACTTGAGGGTAAGAAGGCAACGTGCTATCCCGGTTTTGAAAGTTATCTCAAGGGTGCCGAACTTGTAAACGCACCAGTCGTTGTTGAAGATAAATTCGTGCTTGCAAACGGACCCTCTTCCGCTCTTCATTGGGCTTTGACCATTGTCAGCGAAACGAAGGGTGTGGAAGTGGCAACGGAGATTGCCAACGGCATGCTCCTCTATCCCAAGGCTAATGCCGGATTGGGCACATATTTCGGATAATATATTGTATGGCGGATTCATATTTCACCATCTCACGCGAAGGAGCGGCTCGCTACACTGAGAAGATGAGCCGCTTCTTAGCTTTTGCGCGTAAAGTCAAAGATGGGGAGGAGGCGCGGCGCATTGTCAAGGAGTTTCAGAATGAATATCACGATGCACGCCACGTATGCTGGGCTTACGTGATTGGTCCGGAAAGGAAAGAATGGCAGCTTAACGACAACGGCGAGCCTTCGGGGACAGCCGGCAAGCCTATTCTCGGACAAATCAACTCCCGGGAACTGACCGATGTGCTTGTTGTTGTGGTCCGTTATTTCGGTGGAATCAAATTGGGGACGCCCGGATTGATTGCCGCCTATCGCGAGGCAGCCTCCCTTGCCCTTGATGATTCGGGTAAGGAGGAGATGCACCGACGGATAAGAGTGAAGGCAACTTTCCCATATATAGCTGCCGATGGAGTGATGAAGGTCGTCAAAGGGAATGAAGTGGAAATTACAGACAGATCTTTCGACAATACCTGTTCGCTGACCCTCCTTTTCCGTGCAGACCATTCCGAAGAGATAGCCGGGAGGCTCAAGGCTCTTGACGGAGTGATTCTTTCCGAACCGGAAGAGGTATAGAATCCCCCTTTTTCATGGTTTTATCGGGCAAAAATCCCCTTTTTTCTTCAATTTTAAATGAAATTTAGCGGTTTTTTATCTCTATTCTTTACGGATTAAAAAAAAATTCCGATATTTGCACTGCCAAAACCGTCCGGTTGCAGGCAAAACGTTTAAATTGTAATAATTAAGAGAGAAATTAATACATTAAAACAAGATGACAAAAGCTGAGATAGTCAATGAGATTTCTCGCTCCACAGGTATGGAAAAAGCAGCTGTCCTCAATGTAGTGGAAAATCTCATGCAGGTCATAAAAGAGTCAATGGCTGATGGAGAAAATGTATATCTCCGCGGTTTCGGCAGTTTCGTTGTCAAAACCAGAAAAGAGAAAACAGCTCGTAACATTACCAAAAACACATCCCTGATCGTGCCGGAGCATAAGCTTCCGACTTTCAAGCCGGCAAGGGTTTTTAAAGATATGGTAGGATAAACTCTTTTTTATTCATTTTTCAAATTATTAATTAACCAAAATATTAACAGATATGCCAAGCGGAAAAAAAAGAAAAGGCCACAAGATGGCAACTCACAAGCGCAAAAAAAGACTGAGAAAGAATCGTCATAAGAAGAAATAAAGACGACTTCGTGGCTGCCCGCTCCCGTTGGATGAAGCCACGACAGTCTTGAGAACAAACATTTCCGACTCCATTCATGTCGGTTGAGGTTTGTTCTTTTCTATTTTAACCGGCTTTATCCTCCCGACTCATTTCCGAACAGGGATGGGTCTGCGGAGGAGACGCTCGGATTTTTTCTTTTGATTCAGTATGAAAAGCGAATTAGTTGTTGACGTTCAGCAGAAAGATATATCCATCGCTCTGCTTGAAGACTCAAGGCTGGTATCTCTTCAGAAAGAGAGCAGAAACATTGCTTACGCCGTGGGCGACCTTTACCTTGCAAAAGTAAAGAAAATAATGCCCGGGCTCAATGCAGCCTTCCTTGATGTTGGTTACGACAAGGATGCTTTTCTTCACTATCTCGACCTTGGTCCGCAGTTTAACACTTATGTGGCTTACCTTAACGAGGCTTTCGCCGATAAGAAAACTGTGCCGAATATCTCTAAATTCAAGTTTGAACCCGACATTCCCAAACATGGTGAAATAGGAAGTCTCCTGCAGCCGGGACAACAACTGCTCGTGCAGATCGTCAAAGAGCCGATCTCTTCCAAAGGTCCGCGTCTGACCACTGAAATTTCCTTTACAGGAAGATTTATGGTCCTGATGCCTTTCGGTGATAAAATATCGATCTCACAGAAAATCAAGTCTACAGAGGAGAAAATACGCCTGCGCCAATTGATAGGCAGCATAAAGCCTAAAGGCTATAGCGTTATTGTTCGAACCTCTGCTGAAAACAAGCGAGTTGCAGAACTCAACAATGAGCTGCGGACTCTGATTAAATGTTGGGAAGAATCTATTGCCAAGATGCAGCGCAGCCAGCCTCCCATGCTGATTTATGAGGAGGATTCAAGAGCGGTAAGCCTTATCAGAGACCTTTTCAGTCCGAATTTTGAGAATATTTACGTGAATGAAGTTGAGACCTTCACCCAGATCCAGAATTATGTAGCGCTCATTGCGCCGGAGAATAAGGATATAGTGAAGCTTTACAGTAAAGATGTGCCCATCTTCGATAATTTCAATATCACGCGGCAGATTAAGAGTTCTTTCGGCAAGACGGTTTCTTTCAAAAGCGGTGCCTACATCATAATCGAGCATACGGAAGCTCTTCATGTTATTGATGTCAATTCAGGCAACCGAAGCAAGGCAAGTGCCGACCAGGAGTCAAATGCTCTCGATGTTAATCTTAAAGCGGCGGATGAAATTGCCCGCCAACTCCGATTGAGAGATATGGGTGGTATTATTGTTATTGATTTCATTGACATGAACAAGGTGGAACACCGTCAAGCGCTTTTCGACCACATGCGCGAAGTCATGGCAAACGACAGAGCACGCCACAATATACTCCCTCTCAGCAAATTCGGGCTTATGCAGATCACTCGTCAAAGAGTACGCCCGGCTCTCGATATAACTACAAGCGAGACATGTCCTTCCTGCTTTGGGAAAGGTGAGATTCAACCGTCATTACTTTTCACCGACAAACTCGGCGAAAAACTTGAATACCTCGTCAATAATCTGAAAGTAAAACATTTCACAATGTATGTCCATCCTTACGTGGAGGCATATATCAAGAAAGGAGTTTTCTCTCTTTATCTAAAGTGGAGAAGAAAATACGGACGAGGATTTAAAATTCTTGCAGACGAATCGCTTGCCTTCCTCCAATATAAGGTGGTGGACGATGCCAAGAAGGAAATTGACCTTAAAGAGGAGAGCGATTTCAACAGTAATCAGTCGAAATCTCATGCACGCCAGAAGAATGGAGATCTTGAAGAAAAGGATCAGTGATTAATCAGAGGGATATGGTAAGAAATCCCTTTTTACGAAAAAACAGAGGGTGTATCAACCGCGTTGATACACCCTCTTTTCCTCCAGCAGATCCGCTACGACAAATGTAGATCCTCCGACAAAAATCATATCCTCTTCTCCGGCATTGGCTAAAGCAGCGGAATAAGCCTCCTTGACATTATCATGCAGCTCTGATTCAAATCCTTTCTCATCGAAAAGCTCCTTAAGCTTTTTCGCGGGGAATGCCCTCGGAATCCGGGCATTCGTCACATAATATCTTGCATCATGCGGAAGCAATCCCATGATCTTATCTATCGCCTTATCCGCAACGAATCCTATCACTATGTGAAGCCTGCAGCCACCTTTCTCCTTACGCAGTCTCCGGAGTTGATTCATGTTATAGGTCATGCCCGCCACATTGTGCCCTGTGTCGGCAATCGACAGGGGAGTGCGGGAGAGAGTCATCCAGCGCCCCATCAGACCTGTGGAATCCACCACATTCTCCAGACCTTCCCTCACGCTCTCATCAGAAATCTTTATGCCGCATTTTCTCATCAAACTCACAGCATTCAGAATGGTCTCCAGATTTTTTTTCTGGTAGTCTCCTCCGAGAGGAAAAATAAAACTCCCCTGTGCGCTTTTACAGAGCCATCCTTCTGTTGCCGGCTTAATTTCTTGCAAGAGAGGTGTGTCGGAACTGAAAGTAATAGGAGCGCCTGTCTCCTCAGCCCTCTTTTCAAACACTTTCCTGACCTCCCCCTCAGCTTCTCCGATCACAACCGGAATACCGCTCTTTATTATTCCGGCTTTCTCGGCTGCAATCTCCGGGAGAGTATTTCCTAAAAACTGAGTATGATCAGGGGAGATATTGGTGATTATGCACATCTCCGGCGTGATAATATTTGTAGAATCCAGACGGCCTCCCATCCCGACCTCTATGACGGCATAATCCACATTCTCTTTTGCGAACCAATCGAAAGCCATCATCATTGTAAGCTCGAAAAATGAGGGTTTGCCGTCGTAATCGCTTTCACGCCATCTCTTGACAAAATCCACCACTGCTTCGCGGGAAATCATTTCTCCGTTAATCCTCATCCTTTCCCTGAAATCGGCAAGATGCGGGGAGGTATAAAGGGCTGTCTTATAGCCTTGGCGCTGCAGTATGGAGGCTATGCTGTGGGAGGTGCTCCCTTTGCCGTTGGTGCCTCCTACGTGAATAGATTTGAACTTCCTGTGCGGATGACCGAAATAACTGTCTAATTCAAGACTCGTATCAAGCCCCGGTTTATATGCCGGCGCTCCCACTCTGGAGAACATCGGCAGTTGGGAGAACAGGAAATCCAAAGCTTCCTGATATTCTGTTTTTTCACACATAGCCTGTCAATATTTAAAGTCCGTAGATAAGATAGCCGGCAATCCCTGCCATTACAATCACCATGATAGGATGGATATTGATCTTTTTCCCTCGCCATGGGAATTTAAAATATACCAGACAGAAAGCAATTGCGCATATAACTATGTTTGTCCAAAGCTGCCAGCTTATTCCGTTGGGATTGAAGTTTGCGGCATTCATAAGCATAATGGCAGCCGAGGCTATCAAGCCTACCACAACGGGTCGGAGGCCGGAAAATATAGCCTTGATTGCGCCGCTCTCGCTGTGCCTCCTTATGAAATGTGAGCTGTAGAGCACAAGGATGAAACTTGGGATGACAACAGCCAGGGTCGCGAGAAGAGAACCCATTATGCCCCATCCTATGCCCGTCAGTTCAGGGTTAACGCTCCCCGGAGCGACATATCCTATATAGGTGGCTGAATTTATCCCTATCGGTCCCGGAGTCATCTGTGAGATTGCCACTATGTCGGTAAACATTGTCTCCGATATCCATCCCGGACCTACCACTGATTTCTCCACAAGGGAGAGCATCGCATATCCTCCTCCGAATCCGAAGATGCCTATCTTGATATATGCCCATATCAATTTCCAATAGATCGTCATTTCTTCTCTCTTTTATTGATTACTTTTTCTCTTTCGGGAGGGAAGCCACCACATAAGGAAGCCACCTAACCCTCCAAGCACGATATAAAGAATAGGATTTGAGACTGTCCCCATGTCAAGCGAGATCAGCAAAGCCACGATAAATGGAATCCATACAGTCTTCCATTTCAGTTTTGCAGCCTTCGCCGATGTTATGACGGGGGCTATTATAAGAGCCACGACAGCCGGACGTATTCCCATGAATATGGATGATATGACGCGGTTGTTCTTTATCATGTCGGGAGTGAGGAAAATAGCAATGAAGAGAATAATGAGGAAGGAGGGGAGGATCGTGCCTGCCGCTGAAATCATGCTTCCCTTCCCACCCTTGATTTTGTCGCCCACGGCTGTGGCTATATTCACCGCAAGAATACCCGGCAACGACTGGGCTATGGCGAGCAGGTCAAGAAAATCGTCTCTTTCAATCCAATGGTGCTTATCCACAATCTCCCTTTCGATAATTGAGATCATTGCCCAGCCTCCGCCGAAAGTGAAAAGCCCTATCTTAAAGAAGCATGAGAAGAGTTCCCAATAACTTCCCTCGGGCTGATTGACTGTATTTTGCTCTTTTTCGATTTTCATTGTTTGGAAAAAAGTCCCGCCCCTCAAAGGGCGGGACAATCGGTTATTATTGTTTTTTTAATATTTATGACTTGTAGTCTCTAACTCTCCCGGAGTAAGTTTTTTCTTATCCATTGAATACCATACGTAAGCGATATAGGCGAGAACGAACGGAATCACGATTGAAACATAACTCATTGCCGTCAGCGTGAACTCTGAAGAGGAGGCATTGCGTATCGTAAGCGAGGACGCAGGATCAATTAAAGAGGGGTAGAAGGGGGTGTTGTTGAACCCTGCCACACAGAAGAGTGAAACAACCACGAGGAATGTGCCTGAACCCGTAAACCATATTCCCTGTGTATATTTTTTTGCGAAACATGAGCGTGCCCAGCCGTAAAGCACTAACGCCACTCCCAACAGAAGCATAATTCCGGCTTGCCACACTTCACAGAAGTTATAGAAATACTTATAAGGAGTGATCTCTACGGTCTGTGTGCCGAAAGCGTCAGGAATAACGGTATATCCCCATGCTGTCAGCAGAATGCCTAAGAACCAAAGGAAGAAGACAACGAAAACCGCTCCATTGATAAAAGCCTTGCGTTTCAGGTTGGCAAAAAACTTAGGATCATCCGTGATGTTGTTCATCATATAGATTGCAGCCTGCATTCTGGCAAGAAACAGGACAGCAAAGCCCAGAACGAGATTTCTCCAGTTGAAGATTGCCTCAAAGCCGTGGGAGGAGACCCATTGTGAAATCACAGGACTTCCTGAGTCAAGAAGGTTTGTTCGTGTAACTGTAAATTGCGCTCCGAAGAAAAACATAGCTACTGCCACTCCAAGGAGAATGCAGCCTACGCATCCGTTTATGAAAAGGAAAATGTCGTAGGTCTTTGTTCCGTAGACGTTACCCTGCTTTTTGCGAAATTCATAGCTTACCGCCTGAACGATAAAACTGAAGAGAATCAGCACCCAAAGCCAGTAGGCACCCCCGAAGCTTGTGGAGTAAAATAATGGGAACGATGCGAAAAAGGCTCCTCCGAAGGTTACAAGAGTGGTGAAAGTGAGTTCCCACTTCCTGCCCATGGAGTTTATGATAAGGTCGCGGCGAACCGGGGAAGTGCCAAGAAGCATCGACTGACCTCCCTGTACAAACAGCAGAAACACGAGCAGTGCGCCCAATATGGCTATCAGGAGCCACCAATAGTTTTGAAGATATTCGAGTGTCATGGCTTAGTGTGCGTTATCAATTTCTAAATTGGTTTTGGAATATTTGCTGATCTGGCGTAGCATGATGCTCACCTCGGCAACAAGAAGAACGGTGAATATCAAGGCGAACAGCCAGAAGGTGGTGATCACCGATGCTGAAGAGATTTCCGAGATGGCTGCCTTGGTCGGGAGAAGGTCCTGAACAGTCCAGGGCTGACGTCCTACCTCTGCCACACACCATCCGGCTTCTGAACAGAGCCACATGAATGGAACGGAAATAATCGCTATCCACTGCAGCCAGTTCTGCTTCTGGAGCCAATCCTTGCGGTAAACGGCAAAGAGAGCTACGAGGAAATACAACAGGAAGTAGCTGCCGAGAATCACCATTATGCGGAAGCTGTAGAAAGTAACCCCTACGGGAGGAATTGCCTCGTCAACACTGTCGAAATAGCCGTAGCCGAAGAATTGATAGTTCTCCTTAAGTTCGGCGACAGCCTTATTCATTCCGGCTTCATCATGCGCTGCACGTGCCTGATCGTATGCCCGCAATGATTCATGGGCAAGTTTTCCGAGACGGATTCTTTCCGCATAGCTCACTGTGTTGATAGTGTCGCCATTTTCGTTTACGTCAATGCCGTTAACGATGTCGGATATGCCCGGCACGTAGGCGTTCAGGTTATGTTTTGCAAGAATTGAAAGTCCGTAAGGCACGGTGATGTCAAACAGATATTCATCCTCGTCATTGTTCCATGTCTTTGAGGGGTTGACAAGACCTGCAGCAACAATTCCTTGAGAATATCCGCCGTGATACAGACCCTCCATGGCAGCGAGCTTCATGGGCTGATGTTTTGTTACTTCTACTGCAGAGCCGTCGCCGGTCCACATTGTAAGGAGAAGTCCGACAAGACCTAACCATCCGCCGACTTTAATTGATCTCACCGCGAAACCCTCATTGCGCTTCTTGAGAAGGAACCAGGCACTGACTCCAATGACGAACACACCTGACAATGCCCAGCCTGAGAATACGGCGTGCATATATTTATTGATGGCTATTCCGGAGAAGAGTTCCCAGAAGTTATCCATAACGTTGCGCATCTGTGCGGGATCAAATTCCATTCCCGTAGGATACTGCATCCAAGCGTTGGCAACGAGAATCCAGAGGGCGGAAATGGATGCACCGAGCCATGTTAGCCATGTCGCGGCAAGATGGAAACGTGGGCTGACTTTGTTCCAGCCGAAGAACATCACGGCTACGAAGGTGGACTCCATGAAGAACGCCACGAGTCCCTCAATGGCAAGTGGGGCGCCGAAAATATCTCCGACAAACCAGGAATAGTTGCTCCAGTTTGTGCCGAACTCAAATTCCAGAATAATGCCTGTGGCGACACCTATTGCAAAGTTGATGCCGAAAAGAGTCATCCAGAATTTTGTGGCAGCAAGCCATTTTTCCGATTTGCTCTTCAGATAGAGGCTCTCCATGATAGCCACTATCAGCGAGAGGCCGAGCGTAAGAGGCACGAACAGCCAGTGATAGATGGCTGTCAGCGCAAATTGCCAGCGCGACCAATCGACTACTGTCATTAAATCATCCATTTTAAGTTTTAGATTTTTAGGGTTATGTTTTTTGTTATCTTTTAATCAGTTGTTCTCTGACGTGGTCTGCGCGCTCCTCATCGGTGGAATAGTCCTGTTTCAGGATGTTCGGAAAGAACAGCAGCTTCATGACTACGAAAAAGACGAATAGTTTCAGCAGGATAATAGCCCACAGGGTTTTCCCTACGGTCATTTCCCGAAAACCGTCATAATACAGATGCCAGATTTTACCGAGTGTTACGGTTAGATTGCTCATTCTTGTTTTTCTTAATGAATTATCTGCAAAAATAATAATTATATATTTTTCTGCCAAATAAATCCATTTTTATATTTTCCAAATGCTTCCAGCCTTTTCAATAAGCAATTGTTGGAAATAAGTTTATCACAGTGGGAAATATGAGGGAACAAGTCATATTATTCTTTTTCATTTTTTATTATTGCCAAAATATTCGTAAATTTGTGGGTATAAAAGTTATACCGAAATGGCTCTACCCAGAATAAAATATCCGGTAGGTATTCAGACCTTCCCGGAAATCATAAAGGAAAAATATTTTTATGAGGATAAAACCGGCATTATCTATGAATTGGTAAATTCCTCTAAGTATGTGTTTCTAAGCCGTCCCAGAAGATTTGGAAAAAGCCTGCTTATGTCGACTATTGAAGCATATTTCCGGGGAGAGCTAACTCTTTTCCATGGATTGGAAATAGAGAAAATGGAAGAGAAATGGGAGTCTTTTCCGGTATTTCGCTTTGATCTCAGTGCATCAAACTATGATGAGCCGTCAAAACTTGCCCTGAAGATCAATATGTTCTTATCTCGTTGGGAAGAAGAATATGATATTTTACCTGTGGGAGGAATTTCAGAACGTTTTTCTAATCTTCTCTATTATGTTGCGCAGAAGACTGGAAAAAGGAGTGTCATATTGATTGATGAATATGACAAACCTCTTCTTGACTGCATGACAGACGTTGCCAGCCAGGAAAAGACGAAGGCAGAGTTGCGAGGGTTCTATTCAGTGATAAAAGAGAATGATGCCTACATACGTTTCGCAATGCTCACGGGTGTGACGAAGTTTGGGAAAGTATCCGTGTTCAGCGGTCTTAATAACATGACTGACATTTCTCTTCAGCCAAAGTATAATGCAATATGTGGTTTCACGGAATCGGAATTCAGAGAGGATTTTAAAGATTCTGTTAGAGAATTTTCCCTATCAAATGACATATCAGAAAGTGAGGTAAGAACTCTCTTTAAAAAGAAATATGACGGTTACAGATTTGCCAAAAGGGGGGAGGACATCTATAATCCTTATAGTGTGTTAAGGGCATTTGATGAAAAAGAAACAAAAGATTTCTAGTTTTCATCAGGCTCTTCATCACATCTGATTAATCTTCTTAAAAACACCTCTCTTCCCCTCAACGATCTTGAAGGAGCGGAAAGAAGTGAGAGAGCGTTGAGCGATATTACCTCCCTGGAAAATGATAGTGTCCCATTGCTTTATCAGGCAGGTTACCTTACGATAAAGGGGTATTCACATAATGATGATTCATATATTCTCGGTTTTCCTAACGAAGAGGTGAGGCAGGCATTTTGGGAATCGTTAGCAGCCTATTTTTTCACTCTTAAGGATGCATCTCTGGAATTCAATCAATTCGGTTTTATAGCTGCCGTTAACCAAGGGAATCCGGAATTATTCATGCGGAAACTCAGGGGATTATTTGCTGACACGTCCACAGGCACGGAAAGAAATAAGGAGCTGCATTTCCAAAATGTGGTGGCTATAGTGTTTAAGATGTTAGGATTCAGGGTGCATACGGAAGTCGAATCCTCACATGGCCGCTGCGATATGCAGTTGTTGACCTCATCTTACGTCTATATTTTTGAATTTAAACTTGACGCAACCGCGCAGAAAGCATTGGATCAGATCAAAGACAGAGGTTATGCTATTCCTTACTGTGCTGATAAAAGAACTGTGTATTTGATTGGCGCCAACTTCTCATCTCGGGAAAATACTCTTACAGAATGGATAATTGAAACGTATTAAGGTATGGAGCCCGTCAAGTGGGTAATGATAATGCAATGTTCCCCTTATAGCCGTAGAGCCATATCTAAAGGCAAGAAGACAATGGCACCTGCATCGGTAGCTATTCCCATCCCTGAGAAGCGGATAAGAAGAAGATGAATCCTCACACCTTTTTTATCTCCCCTGAAGTAGGTTCGGTGGGAACTGGGAGTAGGGTCAGTCCTCTGACCCGGAGGTGAGTAAAAAGGTACTTCCAAGGGGGATTAAATATAGGAAATTAAAGATGATTTTTGCGGGGACAATCCGGGGCATGAGACTGCCCCTCCTCCCAGGGCCAAACATACAATAAATTCAGCTTTCGTTTGAACTGTAGTGTTCTGGCGAGCATAAAACTGAGTGAAAACCTTGCTCAAATCAATTATTGTGCTTTTTGGAAATGTCCTGAATTGGTATCTATTGTAATTCCGGGTAGCGGTATTATTCCCCTTATAGCCGTAGAGCCATATCAAAGGCAAGAATGGCGGAATGAAAGTTTAACGAAACTCGAAAATTTTTGCAATGATAAAATTAAATCATTAACTTTGCGTTAAGAAACATAGGGTTGCAGCGGCAGCCCTTCATAAAAAATCAACATTTGTTGAAGGGCGGAATTCGTTCCGCCGAAAAAGGTGTTATTGAAATTTTATCTTCAATTCTCAAACTTGGCCGTTTGAAGCGCCCGAAGGTAAGAAGACAATGGCACCTGCATCGGTAGCTATTTCTATACCCGCGAGGGTAAAGCATAGCTTTATCGGTGTGGGGCTGTCAGTCTTATTCGGGCAAAAGGTAGGCCAAGACCTGAGAATTGGATAAGACGAAGATAAATCCTCACACCTTTTTTATATCCTATTATTAACGTTTCATCGGGGATGAGAGACACAGACTTGAAAAATGATAATCTATGAACAGAACATTTACAAAACTCGGAATGATTGTAGCATTTGTGCTCTCATTCTTCTCAGCCTCTGCGTATGACTTCGAGGTCAATGGTATCTATTATACCGTCACTGATTTACCTAACTTGGAATGTGAGGTAGTTTCAGGTGATACCGAATATGAGGGAGAAGTAATAATACCCTCTACAGTAACTTTCAATTCTAAAACTCTTACTGTTGTCGGTATCGTTTACGGTGCCTTCTCAGGTTGCAGTTCACTGACGAGCGTAACGATA
>CAMWSM010000016.1 GCA_947176915.1 uncultured Porphyromonadaceae bacterium
CCTTCTTGCAATCTTTACGATCCTTGCAGTCCTTCTTGCAATCTTTACGATCCTTGCAGTCCTTCTTGCAATCTTTACGATCCTTACAGTCCTTCTTGCAATCTTTGCAATCCTTCTTATCTATGTTTTTACATGCATAACCTTTTGGTCCATGAGATCCCTTGTGCATCTGTTTTCCGTTTGCAAGGAAATTATTCTCAAGGAATTTTACGTATTGTTCCGGAGTAAGAATCTTCTTTATCTCTTCAAGCATTTTCTGACCCTTGTTTTCAGCTTTAGCTTTGTCTCCTTCGAGTTTTTGAGTATCTCTTTCAGCTGCACATTTGGCTTTAAGTTCATCTAACTTAATTTTCTGCTCTGCAGTCAGATCCAGATTCTCAAAAGGATTACACTTCTGTTTTGCTTCGCAATTACCTTTCTCCTTAGGACATTCCCCTTTTATCTTATCACACTGCTGCTTCCCTTCAGGACAAGTCTGAGGAGCGGAAGAACCGGGATTTTGAGCTAATGCTCCGAAAGTTGTGGCTGCGAAAAGAGCCAGCCCGAAAAATAATTTCTTCATCGTTTTTATGAAATTAATTAATATTCTGATAGCATGGTTTATCCTTCAAAGGAAGACCCTGTTTAAGCCATTTCCAATTAAAGACCACGCAAGAAAAAGTCTTAACAACCTCTCTTAATAATTCAGACTTTTATCTAATAGAGAAGTTTAATAGATTTTATTCTATTAACCTAATTTAACAACTTAAATTTTCATCTATTTTAATCTCTCCTTTAGTTAAAAGCGCTATTCTTTGTGAGTTTTCGATATTTTTTTGTAATTTTGCAATCCGTTATGATATACGGATTCAACAACGACAAGTATCTGAAGATACAGTCAGAACACATCAAAGAGAGAATTGCTAAATTCGGCAATAAGCTTTATCTGGAACTTGGCGGAAAACTGTTTGACGACCACCACGCAAGCAGAGTTCTTCCCGGATTTCAACCCGACAGCAAGTTGAGAATGCTCGGTCAATTAAAGAATCATGCCGAAATCGTCATCGTCATCAGTGCTCTTGACATTGAGAAGAATAAGGTTAGAAGTGATCTCGGAATCACTTATGATGAAGACGTGCTTCGTCTGCGTGAAGAATTTCAAAAGCGAGGTTTCCTTGTCAGCTCCGTATGTGTCACCCATTATAACGGTCAAATAAGCGCGGATGCTTTCAGGAAAAGACTTGAAAGACTTGGAATAGAGGTTTACTACCATTACACCATCGAGGGTTATCCAAACAATGTTGACCTAATCGCTTCTGATGAAGGCTTCGGAAATAACGACTACATTAAGACCACTCGTCCACTCGTAATCATCACTGCCCCGGGTCCCGGAAGCGGAAAAATGGCTGTTTGTCTAAGCCAACTCTACAATGAACATAAAAGAGGTGTAGAGGCGGGGTATGCAAAATTTGAAACTTTTCCTGTCTGGAATCTTCCCCTTAAACATCCCGTAAATATTGCATACGAAGCGGCTACAGCAGACCTTAACGATGTGAATATGATTGACCCTTTCCATCTTGAGGCTTACGGTAAAACTGCTATAAATTATAATCGCGACATAGAGATATTTCCTGTTTTGAATGCCCTGTTTGAGGGAATTTATGGTGAGAATCCCTATAAGTCTCCCACTGATATGGGGGTAAATATGGTTGGCTTGTGCATTGATAATGATGAGGTGTGCCGAGATGCTTCCAAGAATGAGATTATTCGCAGATACTTCTCTGCCCTCAATCAGCTCGCTGTAGGAAAAGGTAATGAATCAGAAGTGAATAAAATCTCATTACTTTTTAAACAAGCCCATATTGATCTATCCTACAGAAAACCTGTAAAGGCGGCTCGTGAGAGAGCTGAGAAATCCGGAAAACCATGCTCTGCTATCGAATTGTCGGATGGAACAATTATTACAGCTGAAACCAGTGATCTTCTTGGCCCAAGTTCAGCGCTAATTCTGAATGCAATAAAACATCTTGCCGGAATTAATCATGATGTGAAACTTATTCCTCAAGAGCTAATCGAACCTATCCAGTTTACCAAACTAAATTATCTCAACGGAAAGAATCCTCGTCTACACTCAGACGAAGTGCTTGTTGCTCTGTCCGTACTTAGCACACGTAATGAAAACTGCAAAAAGGCGCTTGAGAAACTCCCTGAATTAAGAGGATGCCAAATTCACTCCACTGTAATGTTGGGAGAGGTCGATCATAAGATTTTTAAAAAATTAGGAGTTGGATTGACCTGCGATCCCGCAAAGAAAAAATAGAAATTCCAAATTTCAATATATCTACAGACATTCGGCTGCTTTGACAGTAAGCAACCGAATGTCTGTTTCTTTATTCTACAATCTCAGCTTTCTATTGAATAATATTGGTGTCCGATAAATATATTTTACCTCCTATTAACGTGGATTTTAATGTTTGACAAGCCCCGTATTATAAAGGAAAGGTCGGCTGTCCGAAGAAAAAGAATCTTTAAATTTCAGTTTTAAGTTTTACCAGACACCAATAATTCTAATTATATCTTAAATTGATATGAAGAGACACAGCCAGAGTAACCATTGTTACATCTTGGCTGTGTCTTTTTTTTTTAAAAAGATTTTGTATTAGAATATCTGATTTAGGGTATGGATTATCCTGATTATACTTACTATGTGCTTTAGTAACGAATAGCATATTTTAAGGATTGACCTACACTTAGGCCACCATGAATATTCATTCATGGAATTTTGAGTTGCATTTTGTTTTTGCAACTCATTTTTTTTATTTACCATATATTTTCATTTTGGTTGATGAATAAAATTATTTTACGCTAGGAGAGAGTTTGTAAAACTAATTTCATCATCAGTTCCATCATCCGACACTATATGGAATCTCGCACACGCATAAATCCGCACAAATAATGGCACGAATTTATTAGTATGATACTTAAGTGACGGACGTCGAGATCGATAAAGCCTACTGTGCTTTATCTTTTCAACCAAAATGACTCTTTTGTTATAAGCTTCTTGTTGTGTAGGTGGTAACGATGAAATTGAATCGGTGCGTGAATCAAATTCATCTGGAAAATCAAGATAATATCTTAAATCATATTTATAAAACTTGCTAAAAGGGTTAGGAAGGGAAGAATCCACATCGTCGAAGACTCGTAGGCTTTCATCATTGCATCTACATATTGCGGATTCGATACAACTTTCTAAAGAAGATAACTCAACGTGATAGATTGGGTTAATTTCTTGCTTGCGAACGCAAGTTATCGATTCAGCTAATTGAAAATAAGCATCTTTTAGAGAGTCAGATATTTCAATCTTAATACTCTTTTCACGAGTTGTAAGTTCAACAATCTGACGCAGAAAGTCGTCCTTAATCGCAGCTTTATCGATATCCCTCCATTTTCTCGTAAAGCGCCCATGTTTGCTGTATGTCCGGGCGAACTCGTGAAACTGTCTACTTTCTTCAAGAGACAGTGTTTCAAATTCCTGAAGCGATCTTTCAAAATATCGTTTCAGGTTTTTGCAGAACTTCTCTGCAAAAATATCAAGCATCTTTTCATCTATACAGTTGCTTGATTGGCTATAAAATGAATAATTATGCTTTTTAAGTTCATGCTCTATTGTGGAAGTCGGCATATTAAGCACCCTGTTCAGAACATTGATTGATGTCCTGAACCCGTCGGGTAATTTATATGTGGCTTCCACGTTCATATTCATAAGAATTTCGCTTCCTTACACTGATAAGCGATATGCAAAGATAATGATTTTTCTCGTAAAACACAAATGAAAAGTGGTGTATGTGCTATTTTTTTAGGATGATAAGTCATTTTGAAGAGCGTGGGCTATCGAAATTACAATATTTTTCACTAAATTCGTGCGGTAAAATACAGACAATGGAAAAACGAATAAATCGAATAAAAGCGATATTAGCTGATAAAGGGCGAACCAATAAATGGCTGCTGAGCAATTGGAGTGTGCGCCAACTACTGTATCAAAATGGTGTACTAACAGTTGTCAGCCTCCTATAGAGACCTTTATAAGGATTGCCGAATTGCTGGAGGTATCGCTTGACGAACTGGTAAGAATGGATAAAAATTGACTCACTGTCTGATTATGAAAAATAAGTCGACTCCATATAATATGTCGTTTACTGCCGGGGCTGCCATGATCAATGAGACGCGAGCCATGGCAGAACTATATATTGATTTGGCCGGAGATTGGAAGAAGATAAAGGACAGGGCATTGCAGGAGAATATCATGCAAAAAGATAAGCGTAGTTCCAATCTTCGCTACTTGGCATTGATGAAGCAGCGTATGGAGGCCTTAAATGAGAGAGAACTCAAATTGCTTGTGGAATCTCCGGTTGCAATCCAACGTCAGATAATTCTTCTTGCCATTTGCAAGGCTCATGCTTTTGTGTTCGACTTCATTAATGAAGCAGTCAGAGAGGCTTATTATAATCAGAGGGAAAAGATCGGAAAATCCACGTTCAATGAATTCTTTCGTGAAAAGATGGTTGATCATCCCGAACTTGAAACTGTTACAGACCAGACAGTCGCCAAAATGCGACAGGTAATATTCCGTATTCTTGAGCAATGCGAGATTATTGAGAGCGTGGAAACCGGAATCTTGAAGCGGCCCTATCTGAATAGCAAGATGGAAGATTTGATAGTCTCCGATAATCCAATGCTTCTCTCCGCTTTCCTTTATTCCAATAATGAAATTAATTGTCTGACTATCTAACCCTACCGGTCATGAATGTTGATCTGATATTTGAAGAACTATTCCAAAAGCTTAGGCAGCCGAATTTCGGCTCCTCGTTAGGTGGGGAATTGCCATTATATATCCAGCCCCTTCCTCCGGATAAGCAGATGGAATCGGAAAAGGAGATAATGAGACTCGCGTCGCGTCTTGAGAAAATCGGAATAAAAACGGCTATAGTCAATCTTTTCGACTTAGCCATGAATATCCTCCGGGAAGAGGATCTGCTTGATACCATTCTCGAAGAGGAGGGAAATATCAACCAGACAGATATGATCGCCACCCTCGACAGCGTATTGGATATTCAAGACGTTCTATTGCCACGAATAAAGGATATCATTCAGCAAAACAATCCCAGATATCTCTTTATATCTGGAGTAGGCAGTGTATATCCATTCATACGCTCACATGGGATTCTTAATAATATAGATGTTCTCACTGAAGAAAAAGGTCAGACTGACGAAGAGAAATGCAGATTGGTGCTCTTCTTTCCGGGTGAGTACGACCGTCTTCAATTAAAACTATTCGGCCATATATGGGATGAAAACTATTACCGGGGCCTGAACTTAAATGAAATTAGCATATAATGAAACAGCAAGACAGTTACGCAAAAGATATCACACGCCCGATTGATGGCGTTATTAAGGCTGAAAGCGATTCCCATATCATTGATGAGATAAAGGAATATGTCATCACCGCTGAACAGATGCGCCCTCAGCTGCTTCCAAGCCTTTTCAAAGGTCTGCAACCCGGAGGTCTGAACCGATGTGTCTGGATTTCCGGCGACTTTGGAAGCGGCAAATCACATCTTCTTAAGATACTCTCATACGTCCTTGAAAATAATCTTGATGTGGAAGGTGAGAAATGTGCGGATGTTTTCGCAGATAAATGTGGAAATGATTTTGAATTGAAAAAGCAGATTCAGGTCGCCACTTCAGTTCCGACAGTCAGCATTCTCTTCAATATACAGAAAAAACTTAATGCAGGAACGAAAGGAAGCGTTGATCCGGTGCTTATGATATTCCTTAAGGAGTTTAACAGTCGCTTGGGCTACGACGACAAGAAGCCCGCAATTGCCGAGATAGAACGTTATTTCGCTTCCAAAGGGAAATATGAATGGCTGAAAGAGGAATATAGCAGGCGTTTTAAAACCGAATGGGTAAAGGATCGTCCCGGTATTCTGTTGAAATTGCAGCGGCTTGCCGAAGTGTTCGCCGAAATGGAAGGAATCGATCAGGATACGGCATATAAGAATCTGAAAACTCAGATAGACAATTACAATATAGACAGCGACGGATTCGTGAAGTTGGTCAAAAACTGGCTTGACGAGCATCCCGGCACACGCCTAATCTTCTTTGTCGATGAGGTAGGCCAGTTTATCGGAAAGGATGTTCACCGGATGCTTAGCCTTCAGACTATAGCCGAGGGTCTTGGTGACATGACCGGAAACCGAGCCACCGTCATGGTCACTTCCCAGATGGATATAGATTCCACTGTTGGAGATCTCACATCCCGTCAGAAATATGACTTCTCCCGTATTCAGGGACGCTTCACTCAGCGTATCTCTCTTACGAGTGCCAATGCCGACGAGGTGATACAGCGCCGAATCCTTGAAAAGACACCCGACGCAGAGAAGGTTCTTAAAGAGGATTTCGAGAAGAACCGCAATATAATTAAGTCATTGTTCCAATTCGGGGATGATAGCCAATATAAGAGCAATTACCGCTCTGCGGCTGAGTTTGCAGTGGATTTCCCGTTTGTGGATTATCAGCTGAATCTTCTCCAGCAGAGCATAATCAACCTGAGCAAGAATAACGCATTCACAGGCGACAGCAACTCTGTTGGTGAGCGTTCGTTGCTCGCCATAACGCATCAGGTGGCGAATGATTACAAGGATTTCGGACTTGACCGGATCGTGCAGTTCAGCGATATGTATGAAGGTATCCGTGCCCAGCTCCAGACAAAAATTCAGAACGACATCATGCAGGCTGAAAAGACTCTTGATGATGAACTGGCATTGAAAGTGCTTAAAGCCCTCTTCCTTCTGAAATATGTGAATGGATTTCCCACCACTGCAGATAATGTCGCCAAGATACTCCTGCCTACTCTCGACACTAACTTCCCGGAATTCAAGAAGCTGGTGCAGGAGGCATTGAATAAACTCGTGCGTCAATCCTATATTGAGAAAGGAGCGAAAGATGATTATCATTTCCAGACCAATGAGGAGAAGGATATAGAGAATGAGATAAAGGCTCAGGAGCTTGCTCCGGATGCCATCAACAAGGAATTGATGAAGATTCTGAGGGATGAGGTGTTTTCAGAAAACAAGATCAAGCTTACAGCCAACAAGATCTTTCCATACGGCCGGTTTGTAGATGATCAGCAGGATGGCAAGGAAGCCGACCTCTACATTCATTTCGTAACATCGAACTCCGACATTCAGGTGTCGGATAATCAGATTATGACCAACTACTCCCTGCAGCATCCCAATCAATTGATTGTGGCATTGGAAGAAGACAAGCACTTGGCTGAAGACCTTTCCATGTTTCTGAAAGCGGAAAAATGTCTCGGAAGATTACTGAATAACAGCGAGGGGCACCGTCTTCAGATTGTTTCCGACAAGCGGAGAATCAACGGGCGCAGAAGAGAGAATCTGATCGAACGTCTGACTAATTCCGTTAAAGGGGCACGGCTTTATATGAATACTTCCGAGATTACCGACATCCGAACAAGCGATCTAAAGGGAAGACTGAATGAAGCGATGGGAAGATTGGTTAAGTTGGTATATACCAACCTTGACATGCTAACCATAGAATATGACGACACCACACTGAAAACCATTATCACTGACAAAACCTCAGGAGATTTCGCTTTTCAGATGGATGCGGCAATGCAGGAGGTATTGAATTTCGTCAATAGGAACAAGTCGCTGAGTGTGCGCACGAAGGTGAGCGATTTGGTGGCGCATTTCCGTTCCAATACTTACGGATGGTATGAGAACGCCACCCTGTCAATTCTCGCAAAACTCTATAAGATTGATAAAATATCTTTCCGGTATAACGGCAATCCGGTTGATGACAAGAATCTCTACGCTCTTCTCACCAACAGTAGCAACCGCCAGAATGTGATTGTAGATGTTGAGGAAACCATCTCCAACAGTAAAATCACAAAACTAAAGAATCTCTACCGTGAACTCTTTGATGACGAGACCTGCACGGCACAAGGGGCGAAGGATGTTCATAAAGCATTTATCGAGAGACTGAACAAAGAGACACTGGAACTCAGGACGTTGGTAAACAGCCATCGTTTTGAATTTATCAAGTCTCTGAAAGATGTGCTTTCCGAAATGGAATCGTTGACAAAACTATCTTATCCGGCTCTTTATTCCAAAGAATCTGCCATAGAGGATATCATAGATGCCAAGGAGGATGTGGCAGATCCTGTCAAAAGCTTCGTAAGAGGGAGGCAGTTCTCCATTTTTGAGAGTCTGAATAATTTGATGCAGGGGAATCAGGCGAATATAAAATATGTGGAGCCGGTGCTGATGACCACTTTGCAAGAAATCTTTACAAGCACCGAGCCTTGGGACAGGATGACAGAGGCTAAGGAGGTATATGAAAAGATTCAGACCGAGATATCCGACCGTCAGAAGGAGGAACGCGCTAAACTACTTGATGATATTGAAACTAAATTCAATGCTGTTAAGGCACTCCCTTCTTATTTTACCCTAAAGCCTTATCAGATCAAACAGATTGAGGCTATTTTCTCCGCAATGAAGGAGGGGGCGGAGAAAGAGAGGTTCATCGGAAACCTTATTGCAAATCAGAGTGAAGTCGTGAAGAATTACGACAGGGTGCTCGATTCCATCAACCGTTGGGTGGAGGAAAACAATAAGGAATCCGAGTCTGGCAAAGAAGAAGAGAAAGAAGAAAATAATTCAGGATCCGGAACCGGGTCAGAAAATAAGCCGAAACCCAGGAAGGTCAGGAAAGTTGTCAACCGGCAGAAAGCTATGACGGTAAGTTATTCAAAACCGATTCTTGAGACCAGGGAGGATGTCGAAGCCTATATCAACACGCTCCGCAAGCAACTAATGGGATATATAGATAATGAAACAAGTATCATGCTAAGCTAAATTATAAGAGAATGGCAGCAAATACTTCAAGACTGAAAACATTCGCGCAGGCTACACGCGCGAAACTCATATCGCTTATCACCGCCAAACTCAATTACCTCCTTTCGGAGGATAATGCCGAGATACGTGGCTGGGCTCCACAGATAGCAAGTCTTCGTGAGGCTATAGCAAAGAAGGGGAAGAGGGAAGTTATCGAGGAGATTGCATATACATGGTTCAACCGAATCATGGCACTCCGCTATATGGATGCCAACGGATTTAATTCCCCGATGGTGGTCTCAATAGCGGAAGGTCAGACGCGCCCACAAATTCTCGATGAAGGGATGGCAGGGAGTTTTGATGATGACCTGAATCTGAAAGACGATGATAAACTACTCACAGCACCGGCGCTTTACCGCAAACTGCTGGTGGCTTCTTGCAACCGCCTCAACGAACCGATGCCGTTCCTTTTTGAGCATATCACGGATTACATCGAGATGCTTCTTCCCGATGATCTTCTGTCGGCACAGAGTTTCGTGACTGACATCCGCAACGGCATGACCGATGAGGATTGTCAGGATGTGGAGGTTGTAGGCTGGTTATATCAGTTCTACATCAACGACCGCAAGGATGAGGCGGAGAAGAACAAATCGCGTCGCGGAGGATTGAAAAGCGACGAACAGGCGGCCGCCACTCAGCTCTTCACTCCTCATTGGATAGTGCGCTATATGGTTGAGAACTCACTCGGACGTATCTGGATGACGCTTCATCCGGATAGTAAACTTGTGGAAGAGATGCCCTACTATCTCGCGCCTGTGGATGGACAGAAAGATCAGATACCGGAAGATATCAGATCCGTTGCTGACATCCGTTTCCTTGACCCATGCATGGGAAGCGGCCATATCTTGGTCTATGCCTTTGACCTGCTTACAAAGATGTATGAGGAGGAGGGATTCCCGACGAAGCAGATACCCGGATTGATATTTGAAAACAACCTCTACGGCATGGATATAGATCCGCGCTGCTATCAGTTGGCGAGTTTTGCGCTGACAATGAAAGCACGCGCCTACTACAGCCGTTTCTTGCGTCGCCCCGTTCAGCCCAAAGTAATTGCCTTGCAACCGATTGATCGGCAGACCATCGAAAGTACCGGCAATTGGCCGAAGAACTCATTGGTGTGGCAGATGGAGAACCTTGATACAATCGGTTCTCTATTGAAGATTACTCCAGAAGAGGCGTCAGCGATAAAAGTTGATACCGGAGTATGGGGAGAACAGACGCGATTGATGAAAAAGCAGGCAGACTATCTTTCCAGGTCGTATCATTGTGTTGTAACCAATCCTCCCTACCTTGGGAAAGGATTTGGAGAGGCGCTGAAAAATTACATTGGGAAGGAATATCCAAACTCAAAAGCAGATACAATGGCTACTTTCATGGAGAGATGCATGGATTTCTGCGAGAAGAATGGGAAGATGGCTATGATCAATCAAGATAGCTGGATGTTTACAGTGTCCTATAGGGCTTTTAGACATAATATCTTGGAAACATTTTTTCATATTGACTCCCTAATTCATTTAGGACCTCATGCCTTTGCCGAGATTAATGGGGAAAAAGTAAAAACTACTACCTTCATAATGGGAAAACATGAATGTGAGTCAGATGGAATCTTCATAAATGTTTTTGATATAAGGAATCATCTTGAAAAGGAGAGGAAGGCTATCGAGATTATTAATAATCCACTAAGTCGCCGTTGCTATCATGTTAATCAAAAGAATTTTCGAGTGATTGAGGGCGAACCAATAAGTTTTTGGGGTACTCAGGCAATCTATGAAACCTTCTCAAGGAATCGACCATTGTCTGCGGTTGCAAGCCCTTGTGTAGGCTTGCAGACCGCAGACAATGGTCGATTCCTCCGCTCATGGTTTGAGGTTGATTTCAACAACATTGGACTTGGTCTGCCATCCTCATCCGCGAGTGTAGCGAGCGGTCGAAAATTTTTTCCATACAATAAGGGGGGTAGCCCACGTCGTTGGTATGGTAATCAAGAATTAATTATAAACTGGGAAAATGATGGGACTGAACTAAGAAATTTTAAAGGTGCTGTAATTCGAAACCCCTCTTTTTACTTTAAGGAGTGTATATCGTGGGGATTAATTTCAGGTCCCTTGTTTAGATATTTCCCTCAAGGATTTATTTATGATGTACAAGGCATGAGTTGTTTTTATAATTCTAGAGATCAACTCTACCGTGAAATAGCTTGGCAAAACACAAAAGTATTTAGGGAAGTCTCAAAAATTATTAGTCCTGCAGGCCATATTCAAATTGGTGAAATTGCCGATATGCCATGCTGTGATAATGTTCCAAAGGGAATTGAAAAAATCGGAGAACATAATATACAAATCTCCAAACAGGATTGGGACTCACACGAGACCTCATGGGATTTTCAGGAATCTCCTTTGCTGATCGCTAAGAGAGATTGCAATGGAAATGCTTCAGACCTTGATATGCTTGATGAAGATGAGCAGAAGGAGATTATGGAGGAAATACCGGATGTTTACAACAGTGAACTTATAAGCAACTGCGTAAAGGTCTATAAAAATAAGTGGGCAAAACTTTTCCAGCAACTCCACCACAATGAGGAGGAACTAAACCGTAAATTTATTGAAATTTACGGTTTACAGGATGAATTGACTCCGTATGTACCTCTTGATGAGGTTACGATACTCCAGAAAGGGGAAATCTCAATTGAGGATGGTAAGATGGTATGGCATGAAGATGTAATCATAAAGCAGTTTATCAGTTATCTCGTCGGCTGTTTTATGGGTCGCTATTCCGTTGACCGCCCCGGACTGATGATAGCCAACCAAGGTCAGAAGCCTTCAGACCTTGACCTGCCACATTCCACAATTGAAATCGATGACGACGGTATAATTCCCATCATTCAGGAGGCTGATTTCTTCGCCGACGACATGACGGTGCGTGTGGAAGAGGCTGTAGGGATTTTATTCAGCGAAGAGAGTAAGAAGGAGAATCTGAAGTATATCCGTGATGCCATAGGAATGTCTATGCGTGATTATTTCTTTAAGGAATACTACAAAGATCATCTTGCGATGTATTCCGTGAAGGGTGCGAAACGTCCTATCTACTGGCTTTTCTCATCTAAAATGGGAGAGAAAAAGAAAAAGGGATATTTCAAGGCGTTGGTTTATATGCACCGTATGGAGGGAGATACGCTGTCAAAGCTTCATGCCGATTATGTGCATCCCTATATAGGGAAACTCGAACGGGAGTTTAGCGATATAGAGAAGGATCTTGAACGCGAGGACCTTCCGACAAAGAGGCGTAACGAACTCCTAAAACTCAGCGAGACTTTGCGCGGGAAAATACGCGAAGTGAAGGAATTTGAATCGGAATTGGTGAAGATGGCAAGTGCACGCCCCACTTTCGATCTTGATGACGGTGTTGCCACCAACTATCCCAAATTCTATCCTCTTGTAGAGCCTATCAAAGGACTCGATGCAAAAGAAGAATAACATGAAATTCGATATAGCCAAACTTATCGGAGAGACAACCGATTACGACAAAAAACGGGAGTTGGAGATACGCCGGCCTAAAAGCTGGTGTAAAAGTGTCTGTGCTTTTGCCAACGGTAGCGGCGGCTCCCTGATATTTGGAATTGCAGATGACGATACTGTAGTCGGAGTTGAGGATGCTCACAAGACGGGCGAAAAATTCAGCGAGATTGTCAAGCAGAAAATTGACCCTATTCCCCCATTTTATTTCAATTATGAGGTGATAGATGGTAAGACTATCATGATAGTGACTGTCGAACCGGGCGATCAGACCCCTTATTATTATATAGGCGACGGTCAACAGATAGCTTACTATCGAATGGGAAATGAAAGTATTCCGGCAACGGCTATCAAACTGCGCGAATTGGTGCTCCGTGGCACTAACCGTTCATTCGATAGTCTTTCCACTGAATATAAGTTTGAGAATTATGATTTCTCACGACTAAGGTCAGTTTTTCATTCGCGCACCGGGAAGGAATTTACTGAGAATGATTATGAATCGTGGGGAATCGTTGACCGAAACGGAAAACTCACCAACGCAGGAGCATTGATAGCAAATGAAACTCCAATCAGGCATTCCCGTCTTTTCTGTACGCGCTGGAATGGTCTTGACCAGTCGCACGGCATGATGGAAGCTCTGGATGATGAGGAGATTTCCGGAAGCCTTATAAATCAGCTTCAAGAGGGATTGGCGTTCGTAAGACGTAATTCCAGAAAGATGTGGCATAAGAGTCCGGATGGTAGAGTTGAAATGCCTGATTACCCGGAAGATAGTGTGCTTGAAGGATTGGTCAATGCCCTGATCCATAGATCATACCTTGAAATTGGAAGTGAGGTGCATCTTGATATGTTCGATAACCGTATTGAGATTTTCTCTCCCGGAGGAATGTACGAAAACCGTCCGGTGCAGGAATGTGATATAATGCAAATCAAATCACGCAGGCGCAATCCGGTGCTGGCAGACATTTTCAGCAGATTGAAATATATGGAACGTCGTGGCAGCGGCTTCAAGAAGATATGCAATGAATACGGACATCAGGTGAATTATAGAGATGAAATACGCCCCATATTTTATTCGGATAATCAAGACTTTGTGCTGACGCTCTACAATCTGAATTATGGACTGCACCAAACTGCACCAAACTACACCGAACTGCACCAAAGAGAGGAAAATTCAATTCAGGATGTGTCCTCAAATGTCCTCAAATGTCCTCAAACTACTTCACCAGTTCCCCAAAGTTCCCCATTGGTTCCCCAAAGTTCCCCATTAGTTCCCCATTCATTACAACATTTTATGAAGATTCTTAAAAATTTCCCGGGAGGAACCATATCTTTATTGGCAAGCGAGGCTAATGTGAGTGAAAGGATGGTAAAAAAATATATCAAAGAACTTAAAACCCTTAACCTCATACGTCGAATTGGTACTAATAGAACGGGATATTGGGAAATAATCAAGTCATCCAATGACAATCAAGAGATTGAAGAATCATGAGCAATGTGAGCAACCAATCGAAGATAATCAGCGCATTAGAATCGCTGGTGGAGAAGAAGAGGATAGTTTTCTGGTATGATGAAAACGGGGAGATGGAAGAAACTGTAAAAGGTCTTTCCCTTCCCGGCATTCAGGTGCTGAAACTTGACCGGAATCCCTTATCAGTGAAATACCGTATCTTGAAAGAAGAGATGCCGGAAAAAGGGTATATAGTTTATTGTAAGGATCCGCGTCCGGAAGATGACTCCAACTGGCTTCTTGATCTCGAAATGGAGGGTGCGATATTCTCTGCCGATACAATGTCGCTCTACGGTTCTGAATGTGGTATTGCTCCCGAACTCCGCCATAAAGTGGTGGTGCCTCATATTAATTTCTTCAAGGATGCTAAGAATAGGGAGAGACTTGCTGCCGCACTAAAACCGGGAATGGATACTCCCGAAGTTTTAAAGGAGATGATTTCGGTGACTGTGGATGGCGAACCGGACTATGATCGCGTGCTGATACAGCTTGCGAAAGAGGCTCTGGGACAAGAGCGGCCAATAACCGACAAGCTGAAGGATTATTCCCTTCTGCCATTAATCTGGAGAGACATAGAAGGAAATTTCAATTATAAAGGGGAGAAAGAGATCAAGGATCTGTTGGTGGCGCTCTTTATGGATGACATGGCACGTCATAATTCCGGAGGAAAACTCTCGAATGCGGCACATATATTCATGCGCGATTGGCGCGACAATCGAAAATATGGCGCACTCTACGAGCAATGGTCCCGCCTGTTGGAAGAGGAATTGGAGATTATCAAGTTGATAAGAAACCGCTCACTGAAAGAACTCATAGAGATCGAGACTTTCCCATGCATTGACAAAGTCATCGCAGTGCAATTGCAGGCGGAGGTAATCAATGAAACCATGAATATTGATCAGGTTGAGGAAATTGTGAGGAAGCGGGAACATAAAGCATTTGCCAAGGAAGCCCGCAACTCATTAAGGGCTCTCCTTGAATCACGTAAACTGACAGAAAGCATAAAGAGATTAATGCCCGGCCTGCAGATCAATACTCCCGAAGAGGGATTTCAGACATACGTTAAAGAATTGTATAAAATCGACCGTCATTACCGTGATTTTATCCGTGCTGCCAAAGCATCCGAGGGGAAACGGATGATAGTGCCTTTGCTTGATAAGATACATCCAATCTACACAAATTCATTCCTTGATGAATTGGCAAGGAAGTGGCAGCCGATAGTGGACGGGATGGAGAAATGGAGATTTGATAATATCCCATCCCAACGTGAATTTTATTCGCGCCATGTTGCTCCACTGCTTGAAAAGAACAAGAGAGTGTTTGTGATTATCAGTGATGCCCTTCGATATGAGACTGGTGTGGAATTGGCGGAGCGTATAGGTAGCGTGGAGCGTGCCGTCGCAACAATGCTCCCTCCGATGGTCTCCACATTGCCCTCTTATACACAATTGGGTATGGCGGCTTTGCTTCCACATAGCAAACTGAGTTATGACAAACCTCTTAAGGATGAAGTGTTTGCTGATGGGACGAGCACGCAAGGAACTCAGGCAAGGGAGAGTATCCTGAAAAAGAAGGTGCCGAAAAGCCTTGCAATATTAGAAAAGGATTTTCTCGACATAACCAATCCTAAAGCTGAATTCAAAAATTATGATCTAATCTATATCTACAGCGATAAGATTGATTTTACAGGCGATAAACTGAAAACGGAAGGAAATGTGTTTCAGGCTACGGAAGAGGAAATCAATAATATCCTTGACATCATCAGGCATATCAGGAACGGGAACGGCACGAACATACTTATAACATCCGATCATGGATATATCTATCAGAACGAAACTCTTGATGAGAGCGACTTTTCTGATTACAGGGCTTCCGGAGATATAATTGCTCATACACGACGCTATATCATCGGAGAAAACCTTACGCCTGACAATAATGTGAAGATGTGGAGAAGTGAGGATGTAGGGCTGAAACCTGGAAAGGATATTCAGATAGCAAAGGGTATGAACCGTATGAAAAAGCAAGGCTCAGGTAGCCGGTTTGTGCATGGAGGAGCAATGCCACAGGAAATAGTCGTACCTGTAATCCATGTCAACATAAAGCGCACCGCAACCGTCAGTCAGGTAGATGTGGATGTCCTTAACAGCCGGGCGCGTCTCACTACCAATCGCCAGACCGTTAGTTTCTATCAGACAGAGCCGGTCGGGGATAATATCCTGCAGTCTGTAATCAAGGCCGGATTCTACGATGAAGAGGGAAATCTCCTTTCCGATTCACCGGTTTTGACTTTCGACTGCAGAAGCAGCGATACTAACCAAAGGGAACAGAAGCATACTTTCATCTTTAAGAATGAACTCTCATCCCTGAATGGGAAGGAGGTCACTCTAAGATTGGAAAGGAAGGTGAGGGATTCCGAACAATACGTCCCCTATAAGGAGGAATCGTATAAAGTCAGTGTGATGTTTGCAAATGAATTCTAATGGTGTTCAAGTATGGATATAATTGATAAAAAGCTGAATGATTACTTTGGGGGTAAGGTGGTAAGAAAAGATCTCACCAAATCTATCAAGGAGGGGGCCAATGTCCCGAGCTACGTGCTTGAATATCTCCTGGGAATGTACTGTGCTACGGATGATGAGGAGGATATCAGGCAGGGGGTGGCGATGGTTAAAAAGGTATTGGCAGATAATTTTGTACGCCCTGACGAGGATGAGAAGATCAAATCCATCATAAGGGAGAAAGGACATTATAAGATTATCGACAAGGTATCGGCTCGTCTTAATGAGAAAACCGACTCCTACGAAGGAAGCATTTTCAATATTCACATCAATAAAATTCAAATTGATGACAGTTATATTCGCCGGTATGAAAAACTGCTTAGCGGAGGAATCTGGTGTATCATAGATATAGAATATGATTTCAACGAAAATGATAAGGGTTCACCTTTCAAGATAATCTCGCTGAAACCTATTCAGATGCCGTCGACAGATCTGCAGGAATATGTGGAATGTAGGAAACACTTCTCCTTAGATGAATGGATTGAAGTGATATGCAGAAGTGTCGGCATGGAACCCACAAATCTTGATACTCAAACAAGGTGGCACCTCGTGGCACGAATGATTCCATTTGTAGAGAATAATTACAATATATGTGAACTTGGTCCACGTGGCACTGGTAAGTCATATGTCTATGATGAATTATCTCCATATTCCATTCTTATATCCGGTGGGCAGACCACTGTCGCGAATCTATTCTATAACATGGGGCGCCACACGGTAGGTCTTGTAGGAATGTGGGATGTTGTAGCCTTTGACGAAGTAGCCGGAATAAATATGAAGGATAAGGATGGCATACAAATCATGAAAGGCTACATGGCTAATGGTTCATTCAGTAGAGGTAAGGAAAGTATTAACGCTAATGCCTCGATGGTCTTTGTTGGGAATATCAATGGGAGTATAGAAAATCTTGTGAAGGTCAGTCATCTTCTTTCTCCGTTCCCGAAAGATATGATTGATACGGCTTTTTTTGATAGATTTCATCATTATCTGCCTGGTTGGGAGATTCCAAAGTGGAAGCCGGAGCATTTCACGGATGCATACGGCTTCATTTCCGATTATTTCTCGGAATGTCTGCGCGAGATGAGAAAAAGAAATTTCAGCGATGCAATACAAAAATATTTCAGGCTTGGTAAAGATCTGAACCAAAGGGATACCATTGCTGTGAAGAAAACAGTCAGCGGACTTCTTAAACTTCTTTTCCCGGATGAGAATTATAGGAAAGAGGATGTAAGAGCGTGTCTTGAATATGCACTTGTTGGCCGCAGACGTATCAAGGAACAGTTAAAGAAGATCGGTGGCCTTGAATTTTATGATACACATTTCAGTTATATAGATCTCGAAACTGGAGAGGAAAAATTTGTCAGTACACCTGAAAACGGAGGATCGACATTGATTCCAGAAGGAGAGTTGCAACCCGGTTCGCTTTATAGTGTTGCTCATTCACCCGGAGGTGGTAATCTTGGATTGGTTCGTCTTGATTTACAAGTCATGCCGGGAAACGGTAAATTCACTCATACCGGTTTCGGCAGTGGCAGTGTTATCAGTGATGAACTGAAGGAAGCCGTGAATTACTGTCGGTCTAATTTGGGTAGAATCTCACAAGGAGCCAAATATGGTGAGAATGAAATGCACCTGAAAGCAACAGACATAAATGGTCTTGGAACTCTTCAAGGTCTTGAACTTGCCGTGTTCATATCATTGGTATCGGGTCTTACTCAACGCCCCTTACAGCCTCAGATGTGTGTGCTCGGTTCAATGAGCATTGGTGGAACTATCATACCATCGAATGACTTGGCAGGAGCATTACAGATAGCGGCAGACGCAGGAGCGAAGAAAATCCTTTTGCCCGTTGCTGATATGATGCAATATTCTAAAGTCCCGGCAGATTTAATCTCACGTTTCAGTCTTGAAGTTTATTCCGACCCCGTAGACGCAGCCTTCAAAGCGTTAGGAATCAGATAAGTTCGAAAATGAATATGTTTTGTCAGATAATATCAAACAAAAAGCTAAGAAACTTTATTCCGAGTATTATTATGTCTATGCTAAAATATTTATGGATTAAAGATAATCCATGCATAGGTGAATGTGAACGAGTTTCTCTCATACGCTCATTGCCTAATCTAAAGAAGTCTTATCCGTCTATAAATCAAAACAATTTTAAACTTGTAAAAAACATTGAAATGAGTGAGAACAGACTCAGCGTTCGCGCCATGCTTCTTGTTTATTTCTTGTTTTTTATCGGACAGCAATAATTGAATAAAATCGCCCAAAATGACCTTCCCACAGTCCCTCCATACTCTTTCCTCTGCTGAACCCCACACTACTACACTCTGCTGACAATCCAACTGTTCCTTCAACTCCCCAAAGACAATCAAACATCTGTAATCAATAATTTAATTCCCTAAAATTTGTATGGTATAATTATTTATTTTAATTTTGCGGTGTATTACAATAATAGTACACTATTAAACACTTTTCATATATGCTTATTGTTGATAATGTCTCTTATGGTTATAGCAAGAAACGGCCTCCTGTTCTAAAAAATCTATCTCTCAGGCTGGAGGAAGGAACAATTTGTGGATTACTGGGCAAAAACGGAGCAGGTAAATCAACTCTCTTATATCTGATTGCCGGTCTATTGCGTCCGCACACCGGTTCTGTCTCCTATAATAATTTCACTCCCTGGGATAGAGACAAATCTTTTCTGGCTGACACTTTTCTTGTTCCGGAAGAGATTGAGTTGCCTAATATACCTCTGAAAGATTTTATAGAGGCAACGGCTGCCTTTTATCCTAAATTTTCTTTGAGCGACCTAAACAATCACCTTTCAACTTTTGAAATGGAAAGTAATGTTCATTTAGGTCAACTTTCTATGGGTCAAAAAAAGAGAGTTTTTGTCAGTTTTGCTTTGGCATGCAACACATCTTTGCTGCTGCTTGATGAACCTACGAATGGACTTGATATTCCCGGAAAACGTCTGTTTAGAAAAGCGATCCTTAGCGGAATGAATGATGATAAGACTGTCATTATTTCGACTCATCAGGTATATGATGTGGAAAAGATAATTGATCACGTCATCATAACTGATACCGACGGATTAAAATTAAATGCTTCCGTTAATAAAATAGTCTCCGGACTGAAGTTTTCTTATACTACTGACAGACACCAGGCTGAAAATGCTTTAATTGCTCTTGAAGCGCCCGGAGGATTCAATATAATTGAACGCCTGACAAATCCCCATGAGGAGACTGATATTAATCTTGAATCTCTCTTTGAACTCGCTTTAAAAAAACCGAAAATGATGAGAGAATTTTTTAATAATTAAGCAAGTGCAAAAATCTCCAACACTTGCCAATAATTCAATTAATCGCTAAAATAATATGTCTATGATAGATGGTGATAAAACGATGTCATTCCCTGAAAATGAGAATAACGGGTCTGAACTATATAAACTTTTCAGGATGGACTTTCTTGAAAATAAAAAGACCTACCTTTATGAACTACTTGTAGCATGGGGAATATGTATACTGCTCGGTTCATTCATGGGCATCGCGGGTCGCGGTGGAGGCATGGGGGAATTAATTGCTTTTTATATAGCAATCCACTACATATCCAATGTATATAGTTCATTATCTTTCTCCAATATGAAGCATAAAAGCGGAAGAATAGCCACTCTAATGCTTCCTGTCTCTTGTAAGGAGAAATACATTATGAAATGGATCATGGCAGTTCCGGTAATGTTTGCAGTTGGAATCATTGGCTATTATTTAGGAGATGCAAGCAGGATGATTGCCGCGTGGCTTGCCGACAGCCGATCGTGTCCCTCCTACTTTCATGTCCCTAATCCATTTTATAGCACGGATAGTGAGGTTGAATTATTGATATTTATTGCGTTCACGTCATATTTTTTCAGTCAGGCGCTCTATTTGCTTGGATCCATTCTATGGCCCAAACTGTCATTCATAAAGACATTTGCGGTGCTTTATGTTTTGCAAATGATAATTGGAATTATATTTCTCGTTTGCGTCAAATTTATATACAAGTTTATGATCATCAAGATTTCTTCCGACATATTGGTTCCAAATTTATTAATTTGCTTAGGTGTGATTCAAATCATTCTAACCTTCGTAATATATTGGTTCACTTATATTAGATTTAGAAGATCAGAGGTAGTATACCGTCTTTTCTGATTTTTACGTTATAAATCTATAACCCTTTTCTAATGGAATATTCAGAGAATAAACCCATATATCTTCAAATAACCGACCGGATAATGGATGACATCCTGGCAGGCGTATATCCTCCGGAGGGTCGTATTCCCTCTGTAAGGGAGTATGCCGCTTCCGTCGAAGTAAATCCTAATACAGTGATGCGTTCCTACGATTGGCTTCAACAGCAAGCCATTATTTTCAATAGAAGAGGAATCGGTTTCTTTATTCTTCCTGAGGCAAAGAAAAGAATCCTCGAAATGAGAAGAAACCTTTTCTTTAACGGAGAAGCCGATTTCTTCTTCGGAAGATTAAGATCATTGGGAATAACTTCCGAGCAAATAGCTAAACTTTATAAAGACTATCTTAATAAGAACAAATAATGATTGCATAAAGCCACACTTTTATTTGCAGTCTTAAAAACAGGGTCGATTCCTTTTGAAAGAATCGACCCTGTTAGTCTAATAAAATATGCCATTAATACAGGCATAATAATTTTTAAAGGAGAAGTTCCTTAATTCTATACCGATTGCCCTTATCCTTCAAAAGAGAAAGCTTATTCAGATAAATGGTAGCCGCTGATTCTTCTTTATATGAGGAAAATGTAAGATTTTCAATTATATTATCGCTCCTGAAGGCAGTAACAAATACAAGGGTATGTTTACTTACCGTGCTGCCCTCCTCTATCTCAAGAAGCCGAGTCAAAAACTTCATGTTGCCTTCTCCTGCCGGCAAAAAATCAATTTTTCCCATTTTTAGAATCTACAACTACCCTACCTTCTTTAGGAAGCCTTTTCTTAGGAACCTCCGGCTTGATAAGTGTTTCCTTTTCCTTTATCTCCTTACTTTCTAACATCACCGCCTTATCATCTGAATTTATGCTGTCTACCACTGTTACCTTTGAGACAGTATCCTTTTTTTCTACTTTCCTTTCTATATGGCGGGGAGCAGCAAATCGCTTCTGACTTCTTGAATTTTTATATTCAAGACTGTCAAAAGGTAACCTTTCAAGTTTTATGCTATCCGAGAACAGTGGCAACACATTAGCCTGAGTAATGCGTAAGGAACCATAAACACGACTAACGGTCTTTGAAGTGTCTGTCTGCAGAGAGATTTCAATATTATTATTTCTTGTTCTATTGATAGTGGATGACTCTCCCGACCCATCGCTATATTCCACACCAAGATTACCGGCTATATCCACTTTCTCTGCAAGACGCATTGACCATACAAGTTTGTCGCCTTTCTCCAGTTCAGGATTATCAATGGATAAAATCCATCCGTCAGTAGATGAAAGCTGCGACACAACCCCATTTTTACTATATTGCCAAAGATCGAATGTATTTGCTGATGAAGTCGACTGATCCGAACTCTTCATCAAATTACGTCTTCTTTTATGCAGCTCCTTATCAATCTTCTCATATAGTTCCACGTATTCATCAAGATTTTTCCCATACCACCCTAAGGTAGTATCCAGTTGTTCAGGAGTAACCCCATGTGCAGCCATCACGGAACGAGCCAAATCATACCGGTTTCCTGTCGCATCTTCCTCTGAGGAAGAGACTCTTGAATTGGAATAGGCATCCGCAAGCTGAAGATCTGCCATAAGGTCAATCATCTCCTTTTCGGATAAAATCTCCTTCGGACGTTGGGAACAGCCCGCGCTCAAAATGATTGCGAGCAAACCGGCTGCGTAAGGAGTCCATCCTATTAATCTCCGACTGTATCTCATTTTATTTATCCCTCTTTTCCTCTGAAGCATTATTCTTGTTCCCGATTATCTGGAAAGCCTTTGATGCATCTGTTGAATAAAAGAAGAGTAATAATCCCACTCCGACACATATCGAAGCATCAGCTATATTAAAAATATATTGAAAAAATTCAAAATATCTTCCACCCACAACGGGAATCCAGTCCGGCCAATAGAAAGAAAAAAGGGGAAAATACATCATATCCACCACCCTGCCTTCAAACCATCCGGCATAACCTCCGTCAGGCGGGAACAATTCAGCCACGGCAGGAGGCATCGGATTATTGAATATTTTTCCATAAAACACGCAATCAAATATATTCCCGGCGGCGCCTGCTATGATTAATGCCACGGCAATAAAGAATCCTGTCCTCAATCCGTCTGCATTGCGGATTCTTGCCACAAACCAAATGAATAAAGCTACGGCTGCGATTCTTCCCAAGGTTAGGAATATTTTATTCCATAATTCAAGTCCGAAAGCCATTCCGTTATTCTCTATGAATTTAAGATGCCACCAACTCGTAATCGGTAGATCCTCTCCCATATAGAAACTTGTCTTGACCCAAATCTTCATTATCTGGTCTGCCAAAACTACAAGAACACTAATTATAACAACCAGCCAGATACGGGTGGCGGCGACCCCTTTTCCGGGTGTCGCCGTCGCCATCATATTTCCATTGTTTGCCAATGTTACGAAAATTAAAAGGTTTTTCAATTTTTTTGCACAAGAGCTTTAGCCTTAAGCCCGTCTATATCAAGTTCCACCGCATCATCACCGTCAATCTCTTCTTGAAGGATAATACTGTCGGCAAGCACTTGTGAGGAGACATAATCTCCAAAAGCTTCAACAGCATCTCTGATTTCAGGAATGTCGGAAAGAACCACCCTAACCTTATCGGTTATTTCAAAATCATTACCCTTTCGGATGTTCTGAATGCGATTTATCAGCTCTCGTGCCATACCCTCGTTCTTCAACTCAGGAGTAACCGTAACGTCAAGCGCTACTGTAATATTTCCATCATTGGCTACCAGCCATCCGGGAACATCTTCCGGAATGATTTCAACATCCTGAAGGGTTATGACAGGCTCGCCCGGAAGATTCTCAAATTTGAAGCTTCCCTCCTTTTCCAAAAGAGCAATCTGCTTCTGATCCATCTCCGTAATAGCCTTGCCAAGCTGTTTCATTATCTTTCCGAATTTCGGACCAAGTTTCTTGAAATCAGCCTTAACTCTCTTTACAAGACCACTCTCTTCATTGTCAACTATTTTGAGATCCTTGACATTAACCTCAGCCTTGATGAGGTTCTCAAGCGCTTCCACTGCATGACGTTGTCTCTCATCTGCAACCGGCACAAGCAATGTCTGAAGTGGTTGTCTCACCTTAAGATTCACCTTACGGCGTAGAGCCAGAACATTAGAGGTGATTGCCTGAGCAAGGCGCATTCTTTCCTCCAGATTTACATCAATCAAATCATAATCCACTTCCGGGAAATCCGCAGTGTGAACAGAAGCATAACCGTCCCCTTCCAGAGAAGGACCAATCAAGTCGGAATACAAGCGATCTGAATAGAATGGAGCGAAGGGAGCAAGAAGCAATGCTACAGTCTTCAGTGAGGCATACAAAGTTTGATAAGCAGAAAGTTTATCATCATCCATTTCGCCTGCCCAGAATCTGCGACGATTAAGCCGCACATACCAGTTGCTGAGATTATCATTTACAAATTCATCAATAGCTCTTGCTGCTTTAGTTGGTTCATAGTCATCCAAAGCCTCTGTTACATCCTTCACCAATGTATTCAATAGAGAAAGCACCCAACGGTCGATCTCCGGACGCTTATCTGCTGCTACTGGAGGTTCTGCTCCTGTGAAGCCGTCAACATTTGCATAAAGAGCAAAAAATTTATAGGTGTTGTAAAGAGTAGAAAATAGTTTTCTACTTACTTCAGCAACTCCAGCCTCATCATATTTCAGGTTATCCCAAGGAGCGGAATTGGAAATCATATACCAACGCACCGGATCGCTACCGAACTTCTCAATATTATTAAACGGATCAATAGCGTTCCCAAGACGCTTAGACATCTTGTTACCGTTCTTGTCAAGTACGAGACCATTAGATATGACAGCCTTATAAGCCACAGTATCAAATACCATCCCCGCAATGGCATGAAGTGTAAAGAACCAACCGCGTGTCTGGTCAACACCTTCTGCAATAAAATCAGCAGGATAAACCTCTCTGTTATCAAGAAGTTCTTTATTCTCAAAAGGATAATGGATCTGAGCGTATGGCATTGAACCGGAATCGAACCAAACGTCAATAAGGTCAAGCTCCCTTTTCATCGGCTTGCCGCTTTCCGAGACAAGAATAATGTCATCCACGTATGGCCTATGGAGATCTATCTTATCATAATTCTCCTGAGAAAAATCTCCGGCAATAAATCCTTTATCTTTCAAAGGATTTGACTTCATAAATCCGGCTGCTACCGATTTCTCTATGCCATCATATAATTCCTTATAACTCCCTATGCAGACAGTCTCTTTTCCATCTTCAGATCTCCAAACAGGAAGAGGTGTGCCCCAATAACGGCTTCGTGATAAATTCCAGTCCTGAAGATTTTCAAGCCATTTCCCGAATCTTCCGCTTCCGGTAGAGGATGGCTTCCATTTTATATTCTCGTTGAGCTCCATAAGACGTTCCCTCACGGCAGTAGAACGAATAAACCAGCTGTCAAGAGGATAATATAGCACAGGCTTATCTGTTCTCCAACAATGTGGATAGTTATGGACATGCTTCTCAATACGGAAGGCTTCTCCGCTACGTTTCATTTCCATGCAGAGGACTATATTGAGATCTTCTGCCTGATTTGCAGCTTTCTCATCATATTTTCCATCCGGAGTAAACTTTGGATCGTATGCATTCTTTACATAGTCACCCGCATGTCGACTGTATTCCTCTACATTAACGCATTTTTCAATGAAGACCGGGGCAAGCTCATCCAATGGATAGTACTTTCCGGTAAAATCAACCATAGGACGCGTTTCCCCCTTAAGATTAATCATAAAGAGAGCGGGAACACCGGCTGCCTTTGCAACCTTCGCATCGTCTGCACCGAATGTGGGGGCTATATGGACAATTCCCGTACCATCATCAGTCGTTACATAATCTCCTGGTATGACACGAAATGCCTCATCACCTATTTCGACAAATTTGTCATTTCCGTATGTGAAGATCTTTTCAGGATGGCCATCTGCATATTTCTTAATAAACTCCGCGCTATTGTCGCTTACCTTCTCAACCGGTTTAACCCACGGCATTAGCTGAGAATAATGCATACCCACAAGCTCGCTCCCCTTCCATCTTCCCACTATACGATATGGAATAACCTTATCTCCCGCCTTATACTCCTCTAAAGGAGCCTCCGCTCCCTCTTTCTTAAAATAAGATGCTACGAGAACCTCAGCTAAAATCACGGTGATTTTTTCGGCTGTATAAGGGTTATATGTGCGTACAGCAACATAGTCAAAGCTTGGTCCGACGCATAATGCCGTATTTGAAGGAAGAGTCCACGGAGTTGTGGTCCATGCCATAAAATAGGGTCTGCCCCAACCCTCCATTTCCGGCTTGGTGTCTTTTGCTGCAAAAAGAGCGGTGGCTGTAGTATCTTTCACATCCCTATAACACCCGGGTTGATTGAGTTCGTGAGTGCTGAGTCCTGTGCCTGCCGCAGGAGAATATGGCTGAATGGTGTATCCCTTGTACAGATAGCCTTTGTCATAAAGCTGACGGAGAAGCCACCATACACTTTCAATATACTTATTATCGTAGGTGATATAAGGATGTTCAAGATCAACCCAATATCCCATCTTGTGAGTCAAATCAGTCCATTCCTTGGTGTATTTCATCACCTCTCTACGACAGGCTGCATTATAGTCATCCACAGAGATCTTGGTGCCGATATCTTCTTTTGTAATCCCAAGGCTTTTCTCTACACCAAGCTCAACAGGCAGCCCATGAGTGTCCCAGCCTGCCTTACGTTTTACGTGGAAACCTTTCATTGTTTTATATCGGCAGAATATATCTTTAATGGTTCTTGCCATTACGTGGTGAATGCCGGGCATACCATTAGCAGAAGGAGGGCCCTCAAAAAAGACAAAAGTAGGAGAACCCTCCCTTTCCTTCATTGAGGTCTCAAAAAGAGATTTTTCGTCCCATATCTCAAGCATCTCCTTATTGATTTCGGAAAGACTGAGCTGACTGGTATATTCTTTAAATTTTTTGCTCATATTGCAATAAAAGATTTCCTAATTTATTTTTTTGATGATAACTTCCCTTTAACTCCTCCTTTAACACCGCCTCCCATGGCAAATATGTTTGCATCGTATGTAAAGGTTTTACGGTCTGTCTCCCTCTTTCTTCTGAGCGCAAGTTCAACCAGCTTATCCATAAGTTGTGTGAAACTTATGCCACTCTCCTCCCAAAGATAAAAGGAAAGAGACCCCGGAATGGTGTTAATTTCATTGACATAAATTTTATCGTTCTTTCGATCAACCATAACGTCAATACGGCTGACACCATGGCAAGAAAGAACTCTGAAAGTTTCTCCTGCAAGTTTTCTGATTGCCTCACTCATCTCGACAGGAATGTCTGCGGGAATACGTTTTTCACTTGCCTGCATTCCGGCTTTTGCTCCCCCTCCATATTTCTCTTCATAGGAGAGGAAATCGCCTTTCGATATAGGCTCTTCACACACGCTACTTTGATGGTCATCGCAATCGCCAAGAACGGAGCAATTAATTTCCATCATATCCTCCACCATATCCTCGACAATCAGTCGTTGTGAGAATTTGGCTGCATTATCAATTTTATCAATGAGAGTTTCGCGATTGGAGGCTTTGCCAATGCCAACGCTTGATCCAAGGTTAGCAGGCTTTACAATTACAGGATAGCCTAATTTATTTTCTATCTTCTCTATTATTTCTTCTTTTTTAGAAGTCCATTCCTTGTCTGTGAACCACACATAATCAACCACCGGAATATCTTCGGAATGAAGAATCATCTTCATTGTAATCTTGTCCATGCCATTCGCGCTTGAAAGAGTATCGCATCCGGCAAAAGGAATACCGATGGTCTCAAGCAGACCTTCAAACATTCCGTCCTCGCCATGCGAACCGTGAAGAACCGGAATAGCTACGTGGATTTCTTCTAAAACAGGATTCTTTTTACCAAAGAACCCACCTCCGGGGTTTGCTCTGTATAAATTATAATCACCGTATTCCGGACGCATATAAACCTCTTCCGATTTCTCGATAAGGGCTTTCATATCCTTATAATTGCTTATATCCAGAACTTCGGGGCCGGTATACCACCGTCCTTGTTTGGAGATATATACCGGAACAATATTATATTTTTCCTTGTCAAATGCATTTATAGCCTGAAGGGCTGAAATGACTGAGATTTCATGTTCTACTGACCTACCGCCAAAGAACACTGCTACGTTAGTCTTCATATCTATTGGAAAACTATTTATATTTTGTGGTTAATCCTTGTAACCCTTTGTTTTTTGAATTGCAAAATTAACGATTGTGGAAGAAAAAAACAAATTTTGTTCTTTATTCTTTCCTGCGAATCCTCCATTAGCCTTATCTTCATTTAGGCCATGGGAAACCAGCGGGATTCAATATGAGATGAACCTCTTTTTCTTTCAGACGCACCTTTAGATAATTGGTCATTTTCTCTCTTTCAGCTTTATCCATCCCTGATGGAACGTTGACAAAGACCATATTTACTGTGTCGATAGTGCCATTACCGGTAGAAGTAGCCACCATTCTGGACATTGCGAAATCTTTTACAGTGGGAAACAAGGTTTTAACCTCAGGAGTAAGTTCCATCCCCTCCCGATTGAAAGATTGATGAATGCGCAGTTCATCGCGCAAAGAATCAATCATGAGCTGCCTGCTCGCTATCTCTTGCTGCATAATGGCAAAGAATTGATCAGAACTACGCCCCTCATCCTCTTTTGGACGGTCAAGTGAGAATCCTTGCTTGATTGTAAGAATCGTTCCCCCAAGTCCGACACTGTCAAGTTTATTCATCATTGCCAGCTGAAGGGAATCCTTAGGAAGCGACTGTCCTATGAGTGTAACCTCAATATGCCCCTTCCCCTTGAGAAGATATTCTTTATGATTAAGCACCTGAGTATTGGGGAAAATCATTTCAGTATCCACAAATCTGCTTGCCTCTGCCATGAATATGCTTTTGCGAATCATTTGATAGGTTAGGAAACAACTGACAGCTATTGTCAATCCAACAACCGAATATACTATTATCTGTATCTTACGGCTGCGCTTTGTAGATTGATATACAATCTTTTTGTATCTCATCAACTTTACTCCTATCAAAGTGGCAAAGAGGATGAAGATCATATTTGTAAAGAAAAGATATAACGCGCCGAAAAAGAAGTGTCCCTGCCATGTTGCAAGACCATATCCGGCGGTACACAATGGAGGCATAAGGGATGTGGCAATTGCCACACCAGGCATCACCTGACCCTTATTGCGACAGGCAATGCTCAAAATTCCCGCTGCCCCTCCGAACAACGCTACAAAAACGTCATAAATTGAGGGTGAGGTGCGTGCCAGAAGTTGACTTGACCCTTCATATTGAGGAGAGATAAGGAAATAAATAGCCGAAGCTATCAGCGATCCCAAAATTGCCATAACTATATTTTTCAGGCCACGCCGAAGCAATTCATAGTCCTCTATGCCAATAGCAAGGCCCATACCTATGATAGGACCCATGAGAGGGGAAATAAGCATTGCACCTATGATTACAGGTATGCTATTCGTGTTCAAGCCTAATGAGGCAATAAAGATAGCAAAAATCAGCACCAGCAATTGACTCCCTTTAAAACTTACGCCCGCCCGGATAGACATTTCTGCATCATTTTGCGGTTCTAAATCATCAGAAACGTTGAAATATGATATTAAGTCTTTCCAAAATCGTTTCAATTCGGTTTTAAATATTCCTTTCTCAATCATTATTACTATTTTTTCGGCAAATATAATATTTTTTCATTAACTTTGCATTAACAAATGAACCAACTTATGGCTGATTTACAATTAAAAGGTCTCGGAGTGGCTCTTGTCACTCCTTTCAAGAGTGATAAAACAGTAGATTTCGAGGGTCTGCGGTCAATGGTGGAGTACGTCATCACAGGAGGAGCGGACTATATCGTTGTGCTTGGCACGACCGGAGAGACACCCACCCTTTTCCCGGAAGAGAAAAAAGAGATAAAACAGGAAATCATTAAGGTTAACTCAAAAAGAGTTCCGCTCGTATTAGGCGTGGGGGGAAATAACACTCAGGCAGTTGTCAATGAACTTAAAACTTCTGACTTTACCGGGTTTGATGCGATACTGTCAGTAGTTCCTTATTACAATAAACCATCTCAGGAGGGCATCTACCATCATTATAAAGCCATATCGGAGGCATCTCCCCTTCCTGTGATTCTTTATAATGTGCCGGGACGCACGGGAGTCAATATGTCGGCTGCCACAACTCTTTCCCTTGCAAGAGATTGCCACAATATCATAGGCGTCAAGGAGGCTTCCGGAAATTTTGCACAGATTGAAGAAATAATTAAAAATAAGCCGGAGAATTTTGAAGTTATTTCGGGAGACGACAGCATTACATACCCCCTTATGACTCTGGGAGCGGTAGGGGTTATTTCTGTTATCGGAAACGCTTTCCCCATGCAGTTTGGCAAAATGGTCAGATTATGCCTGGAGGGAAATTTTCAAGAGGCACTTCCCATTCACTGGGAATTTAACGAATTATTTAATCTATTGTTCGTCGATGGAAATCCTGCGGGAGTAAAATGCACTCTTAATGCATTAGGGCTTATTGAAAATGAATTGAGACTTCCCCTTGTCCCCACCCGACTAAGCACGAATAAGAAGATTCACAATTTGCTGAAATCTCTTTATACCCCTTCAAACGACGAACTTAAAAGCGGTCTTAAACGTATTTGGGAATATTGAATAATCATCAGGGGAATGTCAACACAATTTTCTCTCTTAAACGACATATAAGGGAAGTTTTTCGACATTGAGAAAAGATGATAGATAAGGCGACAGCTCAAAGAATAAAGGATACGGCAAATATTGTCGAAGTTGTCAGCGATTATGTACAACTAAAGCGCTCAGGGTCTAATTTCGTTGGATTGTGTCCTTTCCATAATGAAAGGACACCCTCTTTTCATGTAAATAAGGCACGTAACTTTTGCTATTGTTTCTCCTGCCATAAAGGAGGCTCCCCCGTAAATTTTATAATGGAAAAGGAGGGAATCTCTTATCCTGAAGCATTACGACAGTTGGCAGCTAAATATGGAATAAAGATTGAGGAAAAAGAACTTTCTAACGAAGAAAAGGAACAACAGAGTGAAAGAGAGGCAATGATGGCCGCCAATCTCTGGGCGATGGAGTATTTTGAAAACACACTCCACAATACGGAAGAGGGGGTGGCTGTCGGTCTCTCATATCTCTATGAAAAAAGGGTAATCACTTTTGAGGCTGTAAAGGCTTTTCATCTTGGATATTGTCCTGATTCGGGCTATGCTTTTGTAAAAGCTGCCAAAGAGAAAGGGCTTAGAATGGAATTGCTTGAGACTTTGGGATTAATCGGGGTTTCTAAAAAAGGAAACCTTTATGGGAAATATTCCGGAAGAGTCATTTTCCCTATTCAAAATTCCTCGGGAAAAGTTGTTGGTTTTGGTGGCAGAGACCTTAACGGTCAGAATGCTAAGTATATTAATTCCCCTGAATCTGACATCTATAAGAAAAGTTTTCAGCTTTACGGTCTCTTTCAGGCAAAAAATACTATTGGCAAGGAAAATGAATGTTTTCTTGTAGAGGGATACTTTGATGTTATAGGAATGTGGCAGGCAGGAATAAAGAATGTTGTTGCTTCGTCCGGCACATCCCTTACGGATGGGCATATCAACCTTATTAAAAGATTCACACATAACGTAACCCTGATTTACGACGGAGATGCTCCGGGAATAAAAGCCTCTTTAAAAGGAATTGATAAACTCCTGCGAAATGAAATGAATGTGAACGTGCTTCTGCTTCCTGATGGTGATGATCCGGATTCCTTTGCACGCAAACACAATGCGGAGGACCTGAAGGAATACTTACGTTCTAACAAAACCGATTTCATCCGCTTCAAAATTGATGTTTTACTGAAAGATGCCAGTAATTCTCCCCAAAAAAGATTTGAGGTCATTAACAGTATAATTGACACCATCTCCGTTATCCCTGACAGGATGAAACGTTTTGTGTATGCCCAAGATAGCAGCCGGCTTCTTGGTGTGTCGGAAGAAGAGATGGTGAAAGAGATCGACCGCAGGAGATATGTCATGGCTTCCTCTTCTCAAAAAGAAATTTATCAGGAGGATATGGAAAGACCTGAAGTTCATAAGACAGAATCATCACCTGAGGCTTCATCTTCTGCAAAACCTATGGCAATTTCTGTCAATGAATTTCTTAAAAAGCAGACGGCGGTCTATCCTCTTTTACCTTTAGAATGGAAAGTTTTGCAATATTGCATCAAATATGGTTTCTCTACATTCTGCTATGAAGACTATATGGAGGGTGAGGAACATGAGCAAAGGGCTATCAATGTTATGGAATATGTGGAGGAGGAACTTAACTCGGATGGCACGAATTTCTCCGTTCCTGAATTTTCTTATATTTTCAGCCTCATCAAAAAATTATATCCGGATTTTAAGTCTAATTTTGATACCTATATTCAATTGCTCACGGAAACCAAGAAAGAAAAACTGGATAAAGGATATGCAGATATTGCGGATAATTATTCCTCAATGAGGGAAATTGAAAGAGCGGAAAAGAGTCTTGAAGATGAACTTGACCAATGGGAGACAGAACAGCTTGATAATTTTGCTAAAACATACGTTGCAAATGAGCTCTCTAATCATGAAGAGGAAATTGTAAGACATTTCACAAACGAAGCAATTTTTGAGCGTCATCAGTTAAGTCATATTTATTCCAAGGATCGCCCTGCGGAGAGAGAAGAAGACCGTCTTTTCTCTCTTTTGCCCAACTCACTCTCAGTCTGGAAAAACGGGTTGCTTGATTTGCGAATCAAACAGCTATTTAACAGATTCAGGGAAATAGGAGGCAAGGGAAATATTGAAGAGGAACAGTCAATTCAATTGGAACTGAACTCATTGATGCAGACTCGGAGTGCTATAGCGAAAGATATTGGCGACAGGATTCTTCTACCCGGAAGAAGAGCCACAAGATAATAATTCTAAAAGTAATGAATATATTGGAAATAGAGGGACTAACCAAACATTTTGCAAATTCCACGGCTCTTAATAATGTAAGTTTTAATATTAAAGAGGGTGAAATATGTGGTTTGCTTGGTCCGAATGGAGCAGGAAAAACAACCCTGTTGAGAATAATTAACGGCCTGCTTGTTTCAGATGCCGGAAAAATCACGGTTAATGGAGCGCCTGTCTCTCTTGACACAGGCAAGCATATCGGATATATGCCTGAAGAGAGAGGTCTCTATGAGAAAATAAGCGTGGAAGATCAGATAATGTATTTTGGTCAATTAAAAGGGGGTGAAAAAAAACGATTGCGTGAAGTAATGACGGAATACATGGATATCTTTAATCTTTCTGGTCAAGGCAAAAGAAAGATCAAAGAGTTATCCAAAGGAAATCAACAGAAGGTTCAGATTATTTCCACCCTTGTCCATGAGCCTAAACTTGTGATTCTTGACGAGCCATTTAGTGGTTTTGATCCCATCAATGGACTCCTTCTTCGCGACCTTATAGCACGTTTAAATGAAAAGGGAGCCACGATTATCCTATCCTCTCACAATATGCCTGCTATTGAGGAGATGTGTTCCACAATAGCCTTGATCAATCATGGCAACCTTCTTGTTAAAGGGGAAATTGCTGAGATTAAGGAGCAACACAAAACAACAGAACTTATTCTCACCACCAGAAATCCCATATCTTTACCCTTGTTGACGGACAGCGGACTAATCTCTGACATTAAGCCATGTCAAACTCTCAAATGGAGGAAAGGGAACGCATACGCCATAACGAAAAAGGATGGGATAAGGAACAATGACATTCTTGAGGCAGTTGCTCTTCAAGGAGAAGTAATTCATTTTGAGGAGAAAATTCCAACTTTAAATGAGATTTTTATTAACTATACTTCGGATGGTGGAGACAACAGGGAGTCTACAGAATCTGCTATAAATGAGTAAATACTAAATAATATGTCAAAGTTATCACTCATTGTCAAACACGAGTTTCTTACAGACGTAAAGTCAAAAGGGTTTTGGATAGGTACTCTTATCGTACCTATTGTAGTCATAGGTTTCGGTGTCGTCTTCGGTTTATTGATGTCAGAGGCGGACACATTCAATAAGACCATGCAAGACTTATCAACGAGTCCGGATCCTGAAGAGATGACGGCAGCCAAGGCAGTAGGAATGATGATGGGAGCGTTCCTTACTTTCTTCCTTATGATATATGGCAGCATGATTTTCAATAAGGTAAAAACAGAGAAAACTAACAGGATTATGGAGATTCTATTAACCAGTGTTGACGGAAAAATACTCATGCTGGCAAAAATAATTGCAGTTGGACTGACAGGTCTTTTACAACTGTTGGTATGGAGCTCCTTGATTATAGTTGGAATAGGAATCTTCTTCATGGTGTTTCAGTCAGCCATTCCCTGGGACATACTGGCAAACCCGAAAGTCTATCTCTATATTTTATGGATGCTTTTATATTTCATTGGAGGTTATGTCTTGTATGGGTCTTTATATGCCGCTTGCGGAGCCATAGTTGATAAGGATGGGGAAAATCAGACTTATATGACTGTCATAACGTTCATATTGTTGGGTGCATTCTATCTGGGTCAGTTTGCTGTTGACAACGGAACTTCAACGTTAGCTATCTTTTGTAATTACATTCCTTTTACATCTCCCACTGTTGGGACTATTAATGCAGTTTCAGGCGCTTCTCCTATATGGCAGACCCTTCTATCCCTGATAGTGCTTTATATCACCGCCGGATTATGTGTTGTTTTCGCAGGGAAGTTATATAGGTCTTCTCTTCTGTTCAAAGGTAAGAAATTAACCCCAAAAGATATTATCACCTTTATTAAGTCCTAATGGCGGCGCTTTTATAGTAAAGCACCTTCATTAAAAAATAACACGAATTAATACAGATAAAAACTTTCCTGCAAATACAGGAAAGTTTTTTTATCTGTATTTTCATACCGCAAGCAGTCTCTGGATACATTACAATTCAAGCCCCCATAACTCACCATATCATTCCTTCAAAGCATCTCCTCCACCCTATCAGCAAATTCTATATCAGACATATCAAAAGGAAGCCAATTGATTTTAAAACCTCTTTTCTCCATCCCTCGAAACCACGTCATCTGCCTCTTAGCGAATTGATGAATAGCTATCTCAAGTTGCTTTTTCATTTCATCAAAAGATAACTGACCAATAACATAAAGGGTTAGAAATTTATATTCCAGTCCATAATATATCAGATCTTCCGGAGATAAGCCATCTTTTAACAATTCTCGAATCTCATCAATCATTCCTGCTTCAATTCTTCTTTCAAGACGTTCTGAAATTCTTTTACGTCTCTCATCTCGAGGAATTTCAATACCTATTATGAGAGACTCAATGGGCTTGCTTTTGGATCGGTCTGCCCTATTTGCCAGTTCAGGATAACTAATATAATACTCCTCTATTTCAATTGCCCTTATCGCTCTCTTTACAGTATCTACATCAGTTGTATTATGAAGAGTTTTATACCTTTTAAGAATTTCAACAAGTTCAGAAAGACTTTTTGCTGATAATTCTTTCCTTAACCCTTCATTTTCCGGAACCTCAGGAAGTTCTATACCGCTAAGAGCACTCTCCACATACATTCCGGACCCTCCACATAAGATCGGCATTTTATTTTTTGCTTTGATAGAAGACAAGGCAACCGAAAAATCTTTCAGAAACCGATGCAGATTATATTTCTCCCCCGGACTACAAATATCAATTAGATGATAAGGGATATTTCCGTATTCTTGAAGATCTTTACCCGTACCTAAATCCATTTGACGATAAACCTGACGTGAATCTCCGCTCAGTATTTCGCCATCAAAACGACGCGCAAGCGTAACGGCCCTACCTGTCTTGCCTGACGCGGTAGGGCCGATTATAGTGATTATTTTACCTTCATTCATTGCCATGAACCATTTTTCCTTTTCTTAGATGATCCATTTAAGAAACGGCGCCACCATCTTTTAAAGCGGAACATAGGTGTGTCAGAATTAAACATTGAAATATTTATCCATTTGTCATCCTGAAAATCAAGATTAGATTTCCTCACATCCAAAAGATTAAAAGAGGGATTATACATTTTGATTTTTGACTTCCTGAAACCATTTTCATCAAAAGTCTTCTCCGTAAGCATAATGGTCGCAAGACGAGTTGTGTCTGTAACCATTGTATCTCCCAATTTTCCAGGATTATTGGAATAAAGATATTTCAATCTCTCAAAATCCATCCATTCCCCCTCCACATTTATATCCGGATAATCTTCAGGCTTTCCATCAAGGAAATAAAAATAACGGAGAATACTATGATTGGTAAGTTCAGAATTTCTTCTTCCATAAAAGAAGCGTAATTCTCCATCCCCATATCCTGTCATATTACCAATTATTCTTTTTACCTCATCAACCGGAATACCATTCATGCTTCGCTTAGTTAGGAACGGAGTATCCACCACTTCCTTATAGGAGAGATGAGGATCGACTGTGTGGCTATCCACAAATAAATGATTGCCGCATATCACGTAATAACGAATATATGTTTTGGCTGACATATCCCCAAGTTCCTCCTGAGTAATAATCTCATCCTCCTCTTTTAAATCAAGGTAAAGATTATAATATCGCGCTATGAAATATAATTCATCAAGCACAAACAAGATAATAGCCACCCAAATAAAAATATACTTATCACGCGCATTAAAACTTATATTGACATAAAAATTCAAGAAATAAGTCCAAATTATTACGGTAAGTAAGCCAAAAATGAAGGTAAGGTTTCTTAGTTGGAAGGGAGCTTCCACTTTCATAACCTGACGCAACATTCCACCCTCGTAATTCTCTGCTCCCGTAACTCGACAAGACCTGCAAATCTTCAATGATTTACGGAAAAGAAGGAAATAACCTGAAACAAAAAAGCAAATAGGGCTTAATATCAATGAAGGGAGAAAAGTTCCTTCAAAGAATATAAATTCTTTTGGGATGGACTTCAGGCCCCAGGCATACAATACATTTATGAGAATTGTCACGAAAGAATAGCCGATACATCCATAAAGCATGGCAAAGGGCACGAGCATACAAGAGGTAACGTGAGTCGTGCGCGTATTATAAATATAGACATATAACACTGCAGCCGTAAGAAGACCCACGACCGGCGAAAAGAAATAGGGCAACATGTGTGATATGGTGATCAATGCAATAATCGAAGTCATTCCGATCGTTAGATTTTTCCACATCACATAAAGCTGCATACTGTTAACTTTTCCAAGATCTTCCATATCAAGAAATATTAATTAAAGGGCAGCTTCCCTCCGGTTGAACATTTAATAGAATAGAGTTATGTTTAGAGATTCTTTTTGAGAAAATCATTAATTTTACGATATACCTGCTGCTTCCCGGTACACTTCCTGAAGGAATGTTCGAACTCTGCAAAAGCCATCATATCAAACAAGCCTCCTTCATTGCTTAACTTGGAAGCATATTTAATTGTATTATAAAAATGCACATTATCATCGCTCGTCCCAGACATTATCAAGAGATTTGCCTTGACATTCTGCGTTCTGTTGAGAGCCGAGGCAGCTTCATAACCCTGTGCGTTCTGTTGAGGGGTGAGCATATATCTTTCAGTATATATGGCGTCATAGAAGCGCCAGTCTGTAACAGATGCCATTGCCACTCCTGCCTTGAAAGGTGAATTTTCAGCTCCAAGTTCCATAAGGGTCATATATCCTCCGTAGCTCCAGCCATAACAACCCAAACGAGAGGAATCAATATAAGGAAGTGTGGCGAAGTAGTTAGCTCCAGCAATCTGATCCTCTGCTTCAAGCACTCCAAGCTTTTTATATACACTGTAGGTCCAGTCTGTCGTTCTGAAACCAGTGCCTCTTCCATCAACAGCAGCAACAATCACACCCTCCTGAGCCAAATAAAAAACTCCATCCATAATCCAACGATTTTCCACTTCTTGTGATTCAGGTCCGTTATACTGGTGCATAAGCAACGGGTATTTCTTGTTCGGATCAAAATCATAAGGTTTGATGATATAGGCATTCATTTCCTCCCCCAGAGCATTCTTAACCTTCAAAAACTCCTTTTTGGGCGCTTTGGCAAATTTTTCCATATAAGCCTTATTGGTCTCGATATCAGCAATTTTATTCCCTTTGGAACTATAGATAGAGTATTGAGGCGCTAAGCAGGCATTCTGATAAGTCAGTAAATAATATGAATAATCCTTGCTGAATTTTGCTGTTGCGAAACCCTCCTCCTTATTCAGAAGAGTCACGCCGGTTTTAGGATCACTGTAGCAGACATTTCTATTTATGGCACCTTTTATCGTTGACTGAAAATAATGGCGTCCTGATTTTACATCGTATCCATAATAATCAGTAACATTGAAATCTCCTTTTGTCAATTGCTTACGCAAAGTGCCATTATAGTCATATTGATATAACTGACGCGTTCCTCCTCTGTCACTTCCAATAACAAAACTATCATTCAAATAGGTTACCATCTGGTAAGACTTCGGACTTAACCATGCTTTTGAACTGTCTGTATAAATTTGCTTACCAACAGTAGATGCCGGATTTACACTGAAAAGACGCAGATTGTTCTGATCATGGTTTACAATCATTACCATAAGCCTCTCCCCTTTTCCATCAAATTCTATAGAAGGAACATAATCAGATTCACTTATAGGAAGATCCATTTTCTTCGATACCCTGTTGTCAATACTGAATGCGTATACACCCACTGAGGCAGTTGGATAACCTGCTAAAGGATATTTATAGGTATATGACTGAGGATATAGATCTGCCAGGGGATTTGCATTACAGAAATTCAAATATTCATCGAAAGAATAAGAAGGGACATTCGACTCATCAAATCTCATATATGCCAACACAGTGTCATCGCCATTCCAGCGCATGGAGTGAATCATCGAAAACTCCTCTTCATACCCCCAATCAGGCGAACCATTTATTATTTTACCCTCCTCCCCATCAGTAGTTACAGCATAGTCAGTTTTATACTCTACATTGGATATATATATATTATTTCCTCTGGTGTAAGCCACCATTCTGCCGTCATGACTGATTATCGCATCTCTCTGTGCCCCTTTCTCGCTCACACGAGCAAGAGTGGAACGCATAATATCATAGACATAATATTCAGCTGTAAAACTATGTCGATATAATTGCCTCGTATCATTCCACAACAATATTTTCTTTCCATTCTCGGAAATACGAAAACCATCAAAATCAGAAATCTTAAGCTCACCCTTCACTCCCGAGATATTGAATAACTCCCCTGTTTTCTTACCTGTCTTATAACTGAATATTTCTATGGCGTTGCCGTCATCAGAAATGGCGGCGTATGTTTCGCCATCTGCCAATGGGGTCATAGCCTTGACAGAAGCGGGACGTACGTTACAGAAATCCTGCAATGTTAATGGGGAAGCTCCTATTGTACTTATCGGTAAAAGAGATAAGGCAGTTATAATGGTTTTGAGTTTCATATTGATGTGGTAAGATTAGTTTTAATGAGGTTATTGGAAAATAAAAAGTAGAATCCGTGTGGAAAATCTTTGAGATTTTCCACACGGTATTTTATCAGTAAGCACGTGCTATAATGACACGCCGTTTAGAAGGTTTGCCTGTAACCATACAGACTCCCTCTTCCTCTACACCATCGAGAGGTACGCAACGAATGGTGGCTTTAGTTTCCTCTTTGATTTTCTCTTCAGTCTCAACTGTTCCGTCCCAATGGGCAAGGAAGAAGCCGCCATTTTCAATTTTCTCCTTAAACTCATCGTAGGAATCTACTTTATAAGTATGTTCCTCCCTTAATTTAAGAGCACGCTTAAATAAAGCAGTCTGTATATCCTCTAACTCTGCCACAATGCGATCAGAAATACCCTCAAGAGTAACAGTTTCCTTTTCAAGCGTATCACGGCGCATAATTTCAACAGTTCCGTTTTCCAAATCGCGAGCCCCTATAGCAAGACGAACCGGAACCCCTTTCAATTCGTAATCGGCAAATTTAAATCCCGGGCGACGATTGTCAGCGTCATCATATTTCACGCTAATGCCCCTTTTCTTGAGTTCTTGAACAATAGGCTCTACAGCCTCGCTGATTTTTTCAAGCTGTTCGGTATTCTTATATATTGGAATAATCACAACCTGAATAGGAGCAAGTTTGGGTGGAAGCACAAGACCATTGTCATCTGAATGAGTCATAATCAATGCACCCATAAGCCTTGTTGAGACACCCCATGAGTTAGCCCAAACATATTCAGGCTTATTCTCTTTATTCATGAAAGTAACGTCAAAAGCCTTGGCAAAATTTTGCCCCAGATTATGTGAGGTTCCGCTTTGCAATGCCTTGCCATCCTGCATCATTGCCTCGATGGTATAGGTATTAACCGCACCGGCGAATCTTTCATTTTCAGACTTTACGCCTTTTATGACAGGCATAGCCATATAGTTCTCGGCAAAGTCTGCGTACACATTTATCATTTCAACTGTACGAGCTTCAGATTCTTCTGCAGTAGCGTGGGCACAATGACCCTCCTGCCAGAGGAATTCTGATGTGCGCAGGAACATTCTCGTACGCATCTCCCAACGCATGACGTTCGCCCATTGATTGATTAGCAACGGAAGATCCCGATAGCTATGAATCCAATTCTTATATGTTCCCCAAATAATTGTCTCGGAAGTAGGTCGCACAATAAGCTCCTCTTCCAGACGAGCCGAAGGATCAACTATTACTCCCTTTCCGTCAGGATCGTTTTTAAGTCGGTAATGAGTTACGACAGCACATTCTTTTGCAAATCCTTCAACATGCTCCGCTTCCCGGCAAAGAAATGATTTTGGAATAAGCAGTGGAAAATAAGCATTCTGCACTCCGGTCTCCTTGAACATTTTGTCAAGAGTCTGCTGCATCTTTTCCCATATAGCATAACCGTAAGGCTTTATGACCATGCAGCCACGAACTGCGCTCTGCTCAGCCAAATCAGCCTTTACAACCAATTCATTATACCATTTGGAATAATCTTCACTTCTTTTCGTAAGATCTTTCAGTTCTTTTGCCATATTAAAAAACGGATTTTATAATCCTTTTAAATAGTTTAAAAGTTTAGAATACAAAATTACAAAAAAAACATTACAATCAATAACTCTACAAACTTTTTATTAAATTTTGACTAAAAAAAATCGTCTTCATAGACCATGCAATGAAGACGACCGAAGAAGGAAATATTATTGTCAAATAGGGGTTTATCTTATGCGATCAACAGATTTAAGCATATTATGATCCCTAACCATTCTCTGATAAGCCATCACCGCGGCAATTAGTGCAATTATTGGGGCGCATATAACAGACGACCACCCAATCTCTCCGCTTGGAATTGTGCCGTAACCCAGTGCAGCAGTTACGGCACATGTAGCGATAATGAAGAGTACACTGACAAGACATACTCTCTTCTGAAGCTGAAGATTCTTAAAAAGGAATATATCAATGAATAGAAGAAGAGAGGTTGTAGCAGAAAGGGCCAGAAGATACCAAGTTGAATAACTTATATACTCTGGAGAACCTTCACCTTCCTGAAAGAACCCCGAAGTTGTGAAATTAAATGTATAATCCTCAGTCTGCACTTGTCCTAATGAACAAAAGGTGAAGACACCCATCATTATCACGGCTGCCAATAGTAAAACCGACTGCCAACGCTGTATAACCATAATTTATTATATTAGTTTATATTTAAAAATTACAAATCGCATTCTTTAATCTTCAAAATGCAAAATTAATTAAAAGTTTTTAAAAATAAGTTTTTATTGAAAATTTGTTTATCTTCATCTTCGGGTTGAGATTGCCATCTTTCAATTTATCTCTGCTTCGTTAAGTAATTCAGAAACCGATTTCATAAAAAATATAAATTTTGATTCCTTCGGAATGGAGAATCTATGGAAAGATGAGGCATATATAATTTGAGATGAGCAGCAGATTAACTATTGTCAGACACATTTCGGCACGAAATTTGTTATAATTAAAACATTAATTATTGAATAAATATATTGAAATATATGACAAATAAAGAGGCTGTAAAAATTCATTCAACTGTCAGGAATCTTCTTTCCGAAAGACGGCTCAATGAATCTTTCAATATGCTTAGGAAATATCAGCTGCAGGTTTCCGATCCGAAAATGATTGATAAACTGAATCAGTTGGAAGATACCTACAAATACATGATTCATTACCTCGTGGAAGGCTACCATGATTCGGGAAGAGAAGCTATGCTTGTGGATATTATCAACCAAATTGCCCGTTTGAATGATATGGCGCTAAGGGACTCCATTATCTCTGACAGCGATGATATATATTCCTCTACCTTACGTCTGGAACGTATTCAGCATGCCACATTTAAAGTTAGGGTTGACAATTATATAGAAGCACACACAAAAGCGGATCTTGCCGATTGCGCGGGCGGAGACAACGAAATCAAGAGGGAGGAGGAAAGAGCTCTGACAGAATTATTCTCCTATGTCTGGACTATGTTCGGCGCGCCCTTGGAGGAATATAAAGAGTTGACAAGATTGGTCATCTCCCCTGATATGAAATATAATTTTAAGGCTCAGATGATTTCCGCAATGCTATTGGGTAACCTTAAATATTATGACCGCAACGCCCTTAATGCCCTCATGGATATTTACGATTCCGAACCCAACGCTAAAATAGCTGCCCGGACTCTTGTTGCAATTTTTCTAATTGTTGCTTCCAATCCGGATAGAATCATAAAAGACCCTCAACTGAAGGCACGCCTGACTTTATGGCAAGACTCCATAATTATATATCCTCAGTTGAGAGAAATTTTGATGAATATGATTAAGGCAAGAGACACGGAAAGGATAAACAAGAAGATGCAGAACGAACTTTTGCCTGAAATCATGAAACTACGCCCTGAAATTCTCAGCCGTCTCAAAAATGCCTCTGAGGAGATGGATATTGAATCGCTTGAAGAGAATCCTGAATGGGAGGAAATTTTGAATAAAAATGGAGTTGCTGATAAGCTTAAGGAGCTTACCGAGATGCAACTTGACGGAGGAGATGTCATGATGATGGCCTTTTCCAATCTAAAAACTTTCCCCTTCTTTAATTCAGTAGCAAATTGGTTTCTTCCTTTTTCATCAAGCCATACTGAGGTTAAGGGAAATTCTAATGCTTCTCTGGCGGGTTTTACAGAACTACTGGATATGGAGGGGGTGATGTGTGATTCCGATAAATATTCTTTTGCCTTTTCCCTTAACAGAATGCCCCCGGAACAACGCAAAATGATTTCCGACAGAATGAATGCAGAAATTTCTCAACTGAAAGAATTAATGGAAGAGAAAAAGATCGCAATAAACAATAGGGAATTTGATTCTGAAGTTACCAGATATATCCGCAATCTTTATAGATTTTTTAAACTCTTCAGAAGGAAAACTGATTTCAACGATCCGTTTGAGGTTCCTATAGATTTCAGGAATCTACCAGTAATTTCAGAGGTATTATCTGAAAGTGAAATCCTGAAACTGGTCGGTGAGTTTTATTTCAAAAGAGGCTACTATAAGGAGGCCCTTCCTCTTTTCCTATCCTTGGAAAAATCGAATTCTGAAATGACCGACCTTTGGGAAAAGATTGGATATTGCTACAATGCAATGAATAAACTGGAAGAGGCGCTCACATGGTACAGGAAAGCAGAACTTATAAATCCTGACAGCCAATGGCTGATTAAGAAGCTTGCTTTGGTTTGCAGAATGCTAAATAAAAATCAAGAGGCTGCGGAATATTATGAGAAGGCACTTTCAAATGATTACGATAACTACAAACTTCTTATCAGTACAGGAAACTGTCTTCTTGAAGCAAACAGACCCGCCGATGCCTTGCGTCATTATTACCATGCCGAATATATTATGCCGGGGAAGGTCTCTACACTTCGCGCAATTGCATGGTGTGAACTTCTAAATGGAAACATTACGAAAAGTTTTGACACCTATAAACGAATTCTTTCAAGTGAGGAAGCCACATCAACTGATTATCTGAATGCAGGACATGTAGCTTTTATCTCTAACGATCTCAAAGATGCGGTTGCCTATTATTTGAAATGTGCCCGTGATGAAAAATTCGGGCTCACCAATCTTGAAACTGCCATAATGGCAGACTTATCTGTAATAGAGAATGCAGGAGGAGACAGGAACACGCTTAATATAGTTATTGATAAAGTCAGGTATGAGTTATAAGGTATGAGTTATAAGAACTAAACATGCCAAAAAGAGGCTGTGTCAAAATAGGCGCAGCCTCTTTTTTGCAACATTCATCAAAAAAATAAA
>CAMWSM010000017.1 GCA_947176915.1 uncultured Porphyromonadaceae bacterium
TATTTTTTTGATGAATGTTGCAAAAAAGAGGCTGCGCCTATTTTGACACAGCCCCATTAAATGTTGCCTTACTAACTAATAATTGTATTCACGTCAAATAGTGAAATTAATCTGGATTTTTTATTAACCGGCTTTAGTGATGTAATATCTATAGCCGCTCCGTAGGATTGGAAATATCTTATAAATCTTTTAGGTTCATTACCCCAATAGATAAGGCAACATGCCATGGGTGCTCCCTTTTCATTTTCAATTCCATTTACATAAAATTTTAAACGAGTGTCCGAAAGAAAGCATATAGCATCAGCAGCCCCGAAAATATATTTTTTCCAATGACTGGTGTTAGTGGCTACCGGGATAAGAGCAATAATCTCAGAATTATATTCCTCATGAGCAAAAACACATTTAGCTAACCAATTCTTAATAGTGGTTTTTCTACATCTATCAGAACCGTAAGGCGGATTTACATATATGGTAGGATAATTCCAATCTGACATTAACCCATCGGTCTCCGGAAGCCTGAATTCAGTTTTGGCTTCCACCATTGAATATTCATTTGAACATGGATCGAGATCTATTTCACCTCCCCAAAAGTCTTTAATAGCGTTAATATACTTTGGAGGAGTACACCAACTCTGACTGGATGTATTAACTTTTCTGCCTGCTGTCATATTAATTATTATTGAGAAGATATTTAAGTTGGTCCTTAATCTCAGTCATTGACATTCCTTGTGGAGAAATAACATTAAACCAGTTTTCTATTAACTTAATATTTTTGCTAAAGAAATGTGTTAAAGCATTATGGGCATTGAGAGATATACGTGATTTTGTAAATGTATTCATCTTTTTACCTTCACGGTAGCTCTCAATAAACGCTTCTCTAATGGGAATATATTCAGGTTGAGGAGACAAAATAGTTTTTTCAATAAACGAACCTAATCCTTCGTCTGTTAGAAACAGTAACCTGTCATAACTTTCTGCCAGAACTTTTAATTCTTTGTTCATATCAGCTGAAGAGAACCAATTCCCATGATTGCTTACTATTCCAAATGATAGAATAAAATTTTCTACTGCATTGAATTGTATGCATGCTTTCAATGCTACTTCATAATCTTCAGTAAATATTTCTCCATCCTTAAAATAAATACCATAAACTTTTCCCTCATTATCTCTTACTTTCTGTAAGGAAGAGGATTTCAGTGCTACGTAGGCTCCTTGTTTTGCCTTTTCTATTGTCTGAGGACCCTTTTTTTGACCTTCTTCCACTCCGACTCTCTTACATTCAAACATTGCTGAAGCCTGAGGACTTAGAAGTGAGAATACTATTGATTCGTTTATTAAATTACATACCCCGATATAATTGGCATCCATCCCAATTATAGATGAATTTTTTACAATATTGTTTTTATCAATAAAGTTACCGCTTTTTTCTTTTGATGGATAAAAATTAAATATGCTTCGGAGTTTACTATAAGTCAAAGGTTTAGTTAAATCGGTTCTATTTTTATGTAGGATTCTATGCAACGTAAATTCTACATTATGCGTGATTTCCGGATTCCCATATTCCGGTAATTTAGTTTCTATTTCAATATTAGCGGCTAAGCCCCATTGTCTGAGTAAATAATAAGTAATAATTTCCACTATGGTTCCTAAAGCTCTCCCGGCAGCTTTCTTCGCATCTTTTTTTGTGGAAAAGATTGTTGAAGCCAGACTTTTTTGTAGAACGTCTATTGATTTATAGCTCATACGATGATAGTTTATTAACTACAAAAGTACAATTTTTTTTTGATATTTCAAATTGAATAATAGATAAAAATTGATTAACTTTGCGTCAAAATTACGTATTTGGAGATATGAGTGATCAACAACATAATAATCGTCAGCCGGAGATAGAGAAGCATCGCGACTCTATCCCGGGAAGTTACACTTATCCCTATCCCCATCCTGCGGTTGCTGCCGATTGCATAATTTTTGGTTTTGACGGCAACTCTCTTAAACTTCTCCTAATTGAAAGAGGGAACGAGCCTTTTTTAGGATACTGGGCGCTGCCGGGAGGATTCCTGCATCAGGATGAGACCATCGATGAATGTGCAGCAAGGGAATTGCGAGAAGAAACTAATCTCAGAAACGTTTATCTCGAACAGTTCAAGGTGTTCAGCAATCCTAAGCGGGATCCTCGCGAACGAGTTATGTCGGTCGCTTTTATTGCCCTCGTTCGTCCTTCTGATTTTAATGTGATTCCGGGCGATGATGCGGCAGAGGTTGGCTGGTTTGATGCTGATGCTCTTCCCGCGCTTGCTTTCGACCATAAGCAGATAATAGTTGAAGCACGTGAACGGCTTAAAGAGATTCTGCATCTGAAGCCCATCGCCTTCAATCTTCTTAACAGGTATTTCTCCCTCGGGGAATTGCAGAGAGTATATGAGGTAATAAATAATACTACCTACGACCGCCGCAATTTCACACGTTCCGTGCAGGAAGCCGGAATTGTTGAGGCGACCGACGTGAAGCCTCGAAAAGCCCGTAACCGTCCTCCAAGACTTTACCGCGCTTCCCAACGCATCGTTATGGAGGAGGAGGTTGAAATCAATTATAGCAACTCTTCCAGCTCCTTAATTAAAGATAGACTTGAAGATATGATTGTCAGCCTCTTTGATTCTACGGATGACTTGGATTCATCTATGCCTGAGGAAGAGAAGAAAACCACTCGGAAAGAGAGCCCTACAAAAGGTCTCTTTGATTTTCTGAATAGGTTTTTAAAATAATTGTCAAAAAAACACAATTTACCGTTTACCTTTTTCCTATTTTAAGTATTTTAGAATGTAGACGATTTGAAAACCGTTCAGGTTATCCAGTCGCCCCGCCAAAACAAAGAAACATCAACAAAACATTCAAAACAAAAATGGGAAAAACCAAAACCACCTGCTTCAACCTCATCATTCTTGATGAAAGCGGCTCAATGAGCCATCTCACTCCGCAGACAGTTGCCGGATGTAATGAAACTCTCAACGTTATCCGTTCTCTGCAGAAGAAATACGATGATACGCAGCGTCAGCTTGTCAGTATCTATGTCTTCCAGTCAGGAAATCCTGAACTCCCCTCCCGTTATCTATGCAAGAACGTTCCGGTGCAGGATGTGAAAGATATTACTGATAAGGACTACCGTCCGTATGGTTGCACACCCTTGCTTGATGCAGTAGGCTCGACTCTTGTGGATCTTAAGGCAGTAGCGTCCACACATGAGGATTCAGTTGCCTCTGTAACCATAATCACTGACGGAATGGAAAATTCATCGACCGATTATTCATGGCAGCAAGTGGCAGACCTCATATCCCAGCTTAAAGAGCTTGGCTGGAATTTCAATTTCATCGGAGCTAATATTGATGTTGAAAAGGTGTCGCAGAGAATGAACATAGACAATAGTATGGCTTTCAAGGCTACCGCAAAGGGAACCGCAGACATGATGGATAGTTATTCCGAGAATCTTGCTTCCTTCCATGAGGATCGTGTGTGTCATGAACGCGCCATGAATATCGATGAAAGGATCGCCTACCGAAAGAAACGCTCAAAATCATTCTTCCACCCTGATTCAAATGAGAGTGAACCCTATTGATTAAATAAGGTGTGAAAAATAGCACATAACAGGAAGAGGGGTTCTCACAATTTTACTCCTTTTTGTTACGTTTTAATAATCAGGCAGCACATATCAGTGCAGCCTGATTGTTTTTTAATTTATGGCTGAACGTATTCTTCTATGTCTCTGCCACATGAGTGGACGTGAGATGGATTTTATCAAGGAGGCATTTGCCGATAACTGGGTAGTGCCTTTAGGTCCGAATGTAACGGGGTTTGAAAAAGATCTTGAAAAATTCTTCTTTGGCTCCGATAACGAGCACCGCATCGTGGCTCTATCTTCCGGCACTGCCGCCATTCATCTTGCCCTTGTCGCTCTTGGAGTAGGACAGGGGGATGAAGTGATGGTGCAGAGTTTCACGTTCAGTGCCTCTGCAAATCCTGTTACCTACGTTGGAGCGACTCCCGTCTTCGTTGATTCCGAGCCGGAAACATGGAATATGGATCCCGAACTTCTTGATCGTGCCATTGCCGAGCGCATAGAAAAGAGAGGAAAAAAACCAAAGGCTATCATACCCGTATATCTCTACGGTATGCCTGCTAAAATTGATGAAATATTAGCAGTGGCAGAGAAATGGGGTATACCTGTTGTTGAGGATTCGGCAGAGGCGTTCGGCTCTAAATATAATGGGAAATATTGCGGCACTTTCGGGCGTTTCGGAATAGAATCCTTTAACGGTAACAAAATGATAACCACCTCCGGTGGCGGAGCGCTGATTTGTCCGGATGAGACAGTGGCGAAATTGGTTACCAATTATGCCACTCAATCCCGTGAGCCTGCTCCATGGTATCAGCATGAACGCGTAGGCTTCAATTATCGCCTCAGCAATATATGCGCCGGAATAGGGCGGGGACAAATGACCGTCGCAGATGAGCATCTGCGCCATCATCGCCATGTGCAGCAGTTATATAGGGAATTATTCGCCGATATTCCCGGGATAGAACTTCATGACAATCCTTCAGAGAAATTTGATAGCAATTTTTGGCTATGCGCCATTACCTTCTCCCCGGAAGCAAAGGTGAAAGGTGACGACGGATGCGGTTGTCCGGAGGCAATGCGCAGGGCGATGGAGAAGGAAAACATAGAGACACGCCATCTTTGGAAGCCAATGCATCTCCAGCCTTTCTTCTCCAAATCTCCCGCATACGTCAACGGAGTGAGCGAAGACCTTTTCAGCCGCGGCCTATGCCTCCCTGCCGGACCCTGGGTGGGGGAAAAGGAGGTGGAGCGCATTGTGGACACCATCAAACGCAATATCTGCTGATTTAAGTTTCACACCCCCCTGACCGTTCAAGCTCGCCTTAATTTTTCATTTGGGAAAAATTAAGGCGTTTTTATTTTGTCTGAATGATTAAAAAAACTTAAATTTGCATTTGATTCTCTGAACTGTCCCCTTTTCCACCGCAGCAAGGGGATAGGCACAGGGGTAACAAACCTGATAAACCAAACTAAAAACATCAAATAAACTCAAATTTAATTCAGAACTGCTATGTGGTTATCAAGCTCATCTGTAGGACGTAAGTTCGTGATGGCCCTCACCGGCGCCGCGCTCGTCCTATTCGTCACATTTCACTGTTTGATGAATGCCGTAGCAATCTGCTGGCCCGCCGCCTATAATTCCATCTGTGAATTTTTAGGCGCTAACTGGTATGCGCTCATCGCGTCAGTAGGTCTCGCTGCGTTGCTCATCATCCACATCATCTATGCGGTGATGTTAACTCTTCAGAACCGTAAGGCACGCGGCAATGACCGCTACCTTATCTCCAAGACTCCGAAAGGAGTGGAGTGGTCAAGCCAGAACATGCTTGTGCTCGGTATCGTAATCCTTGCCTTCCTCGTTGTCCACATGATTCAATTCTGGGCAAAGATGCAGCTTCAGGAGATTCGTGGTGTGCATGACGTACTGCCCCCTGCAGCCGGCACCCTCTTTATTCAGGAGGCATTTTCACAGGTTTACACTCCGATTGTCTATATCATCGGCTTCGTAGCGCTTTGGTTCCACTTCAACCACGGTTTCTGGTCGATGTTCCAGTCTTGCGGTTGGGATAACCAGATATGGATCGAGCGTCTCAAGAAGATTGCCTGCTGGTGGGCTACAATCGTTGTAGCATGCTTCATCGCTCAGGCTATTGTCTTCACTGTTAACGCACATCGCGATTATTACAAGACAAACGAGGTGCTCCGTCAGCAATATAAGGAGATGATTATCCCGATGTTTGAGAAAGATTTCGGTCCTGATGCAGCCAATGCTATCTCAGCTGCTCCTTTCGATCAGATGAAGCAGATGGTTAAGGGCACCCTTTCACAGATGGAAAGCCCTGAGGCTAAGGCATACTTCCAGAATGAACCCGGACTGGATGGTAAAATCGAGACACTCCGTGCGGCAGCAGCCCTCATCGACTATCTTGATGTTGAGACTGAATCCGAAGAGCTTCCCGCGGTAGCCCCCTCAAATCCCGGAGCAGATAACCACAACCATAACTAATTAGCGATATGGAAAATATCAAAGAAACTATCAAAGTAATGAGTCCGGCAGATTCCAAAATCCCGGAGGGTCCTATCGCTGAGAAATGGACCAACTACAAGGCTCATCAGAAGCTCGTTAACCCCGCCAACAAGCGTAAGCTTGACGTTATCGTAGTAGGCACAGGTCTTGCAGGTGCTTCCGCCGCATCCACACTTGCCGAACTTGGCTTTAACGTGCTTAACTTCTGCATACAGGACAGCCCGCGCCGTGCTCACTCTATTGCTGCGCAGGGTGGTATAAACGCTGCCAAGAATTATCAGAACGACGGCGACTCTGTTTATCGTCTTTTCTATGATACGGTTAAGGGTGGTGACTACCGTGCCCGCGAAGCCAACGTTTATCGTCTTGCGGAGGTTGCCAACAACATCATTGACCAGTGTGTAGCTCAGGGTGTTCCTTTCGCTCGTGAATACGGCGGTCTTCTTGCTAACCGTTCGTTTGGCGGCGCTCAGGTTAGCCGTACTTTCTATGCAAAAGGTCAGACAGGCCAGCAGCTTCTTCTGGGGGCTTACTCATCGCTCAACCGCCAGATTCAGGCAGGTAAGGTGAAGAGCTTCAACCGTTATGAGATGCACGATGTTGTGCTTGTTAAAGATAAGGATGGTGTGGAGCGTGCTCGCGGCATCATCGCCAAAAATCTTGTAACAGGCAAGTTCGAGCGTTTCGCCGCACATGCCGTTGTAATCGCTACCGGCGGTTATGGCAACACCTACTTCCTGTCAACCAACGCTATGGGCTGTAACGTATCAGCTGCAATGGCTTGCTATCGTAAGGGCGCTTACTTCGCAAATCCCGCTTACGTTCAGATTCACCCGACTTGTATCCCCGTTCACGGCGACAAGCAGTCTAAGCTGACCCTTATGTCTGAGTCTCTCCGTAACGACGGACGTATATGGGTTCCTAAGAAGAAAGAGGATGCTGAGAAACTTCAGAAAGGTCAGATCAAGGGGTCTGATATTCCTGAGGAGGATCGCGACTATTATCTCGAACGCCGTTATCCCGCATTCGGTAACCTCGTGCCCCGCGACGTTGCGTCTCGTGCTGCGAAAGAGCGTTGCGATGCCGGCTTTGGCGTGAACAACACCGGACTTGCAGTATTCCTTGATTTCTCAGAGGCTATCAACCGTCTTGGCATTGACGTGGTTCGCCAGCGCTACGGTAACCTCTTCGATATGTATGAGGAGATCACTGACGTAAATCCCGGTGAACTCGCACGTACCACCAATGGCGTTAACTATTATAACCCTATGATGATCTTCCCCGCTATCCACTACACAATGGGTGGCATCTGGGTAGATTACGAGCTCCAGACCTCAATTAAAGGTCTTTTCGCAATCGGCGAGTGTAACTTCTCCGATCACGGTGCAAACCGTCTCGGTGCATCTGCCCTCATGCAGGGTCTTGCCGACGGTTATTTCGTGCTTCCTTATACAATTCAGAACTATCTGAGCGATCAGATTACCGTGCCTCATTTCTCTACAGATCTTCCCGAATTTGACGAAGCAGAAGCCAAATGTCAGGCAGAGATGGACAAGCTTATGAATATCAAGGGTAAACGTTCAGTTGACTCTATCCATAAGGAACTTGGCCATATTATGTGGGAATACGTAGGCATGGCTCGCGACAAAGAGGGTCTTGAACTTGCCATCAAGAAACTTGGCGATCTCCGTGAGGTATTCAATAAGGATCTTTTCATCCCGGGCAGCCAGGAGGGAATGAATGTAGAGCTTGACAAGGCATTCCGCCTTAACGACTTCATCACAATGGGTGAACTTATCGCTTACGATGCCCTCAGCCGTAACGAGAGCTGTGGCGGCCACTTCCGCACAGAGTATCAGACTGAGGAGGGCGAGGCTAAGCGCGACGACCAGAACTGCTTCTATGTAAGCTGCTGGGATTACGCCGGAAGCGACACCAAAGCTCCTACACTCATCAAAGAGCCTCTCCACTATGAGGCTATCAAGGTTCAGACACGTAACTATAAGTCATAATCCTCTTTTAAACAGAAATTTCAATCATGGAAGAAAATATAATGAAAGTCAACCTCAAGGTTTGGCGTCAGGAGAATGCCAAGGCACAGGGTGGGTTTGTGACTTATACAGACGTTGAGACCACTCCCGACACCTCATTCCTTGAGACACTTGATATCCTCAACGAGTCGCTCGTTGAGAAAGGCGAGGAGCCTATCGTGTTCGACCACGACTGCCGCGAGGGTATCTGCGGTATGTGCTCGCTTTATATCAACGGACACCCCCACGGTCCTGCTACAGGCGCTACTACCTGCCAGCTCTACATGCGTCGTTTCCAGAACGGAGAGACAATCACCGTGGAGCCTTGGCGTTCCGCAGCTTTCCCGGTGATCAAAGACCTTATGGTAGACCGTAACGCATTCGACAAAATCCAGCAGGCAGGCGGTTATGTATCGTTCAACTGCGGTGGCGCTCAGGATGCTAATGATCTCCCCATCTCAAAGGTGAACGCAGATGAGGCTATGGATTCCGCAAGCTGCATCGGCTGCGGCGCTTGTGTGGCAGCCTGCAAGAACGGCTCTGCAATGCTTTTCGTGTCTGCCAAGATCAGCCAGCTTGCCCTCCTTCCGCAGGGTGAAGTGGAGAAAGACCGTCGTGTTCGCGCAATGGTTGCTAAGATGGATGAACTCGGTTTCGGCAACTGCACCAACACCGGCGCATGCTCAGCTGAGTGTCCCAAGAATATCAAGCTTGCCAATATCGGCAGAATGAACCGTCAGTTCATCGCGGCAAAATGCAAGGAGTAATCATTCAGGCGCCCGGCGCCGGATGATAAGATGTTAAGAAAATAAGATGTTAAGATGGCAAGAACCTCAGTTCTCATCTTAACATCTTATTTTCTTAACATCTTATTTTCTTAACATCTTACTATCTTACCATCTTATTTCCTTATTTCCCATGTCGTTTACTGCCTCTATCGTAATACACAATACTCCCCGGATGGATATAGAGAGAGCTGTAGAATCCCTTATGCGCTCTAAGGTAAAAAAAATATACATTCTCGACAACGGCTCTCTACCGGCTTCCCGGGAGATATTTTCCAATAATCCTCTGATCGATTACAGGGTCATTCCCAACAAAGGATATGGCGCAGGACATAATCATGCTCTGCGTGAAGTTATGGCGCAAAATCCGGAAGGTTATCATATTGTGATGAATCCTGACATATATTGGGAAGGGGATGCGGTCAAGCCCCTTATTGAATATATGGAAAAAAAATGGAATGTGGGTATGTCGCAGCCCCGGATTGTCTATCCGGACGGAGTGTTGCAATATACCTGCCGCAAGCTGCCGACTCCCTACGATCTGTTTGCAAAACGCTTCCTGCCACGCTTTCTCAATAAAAAGCGGATGGATAAATATCTTCTTGTGGACCACGATCATCATCAGCCACTGGATGTGGCATATCTGCAGGGCAGTTTTATGTTGATACGTGTAAAAGCTTTGAAACGATGTGGAATTTTTGATGAAAGATTTTTCATGTATCCCGAAGATATTGACCTTACACGACGCATTCATGACTGTTGGGACACCAGATATCTCCCGCTTTCAGAGGTGGTGCATGGGCATAACGCCGAATCACGCCGGAATTTGCGTATGCTTTTGATTCATCTTTTCAACATGATAAAGTATTTCAATAAATGGGGGTGGGTATTCGATCAGACAAGAAGCCTCTACAATGAATTGGTGGAGAGGGAAAAAATCACTCCACCCGACGGGGGGAGGGAAGAGGGTCGAGGATAATTATAGGTTGTCCGGTTGCCTCGAAAAGGGATATGAGAGTCTTTTTGGCATCTTCACGTGCCATTTTCACATATCCTCTCTCATAAATTCTTTCGCGAGCCTTTTTCTGCCAGCGACGCTTGATGGCATTCTCTTCCGCAGCTGTCATTGTGCGAGGGAACAGGTTTCGGGTTCCGTCCCACGTATCAAGCACTTGATAGCTATCGCTCTCCGCACCCTCAAGAATATCCACTCTCTCCGGAGGAAGCATCACCACTAAGGTGTCGCCACGCTCCTCCACCTTCAGACTGTCAAGATTGAAACGCACCCGACCCTCAATGGTCTGGCGGGCTACTATCCATTTACCGTTTATTGAATCCTTTATAGCCATCTCCTCATGCACGTCAAGAGTGCAAAGTTCTATCATTGAGGAGATCGACTTTATGCGCGCTTGTTGAAGGCGAATGCCGTCGTCGGGCTTATTCTCAGGAAGCCAAATCCATATCGCTATCCCTACGGCAGCCATAATCAGCACCGGGAGAATATATTTCAAAATCTTCATCTCTTTTTCAGTCTAAAATAACAACATCAGCCTCATATCCCCGGGCTTTAATAAACTCGGAAATCCACCCTTTTGCTTTCGCTTCAGCAGCCGCTTTCAATTCTTTTTTTCCTGCTGAGTCAGCAGCAATTTCTCTCTTGACTTCGGCAGCCATGCGGCTCTTTAGACGGGCACGCTCTGCAGGAGTGATTTGTGAACGAAATCCCGTCACGCGGCTGTGTTCCTCATGCAGAGTAACATCACGCCCGTCAGTGGTAATCTCTATGGGAGGGAGGGATACGTAGACTTTTTTAAGCTGTTCATCGACGGTAATATCTCCCGGCTGGAGCCTGGCCAGATCGATATAGGCAATCAGATAAGTGTCGTAGGAATACACTCCGAGACGTGTGCCAACCTTAAGAGAGTTAACCATAGACTCCGCTTTGCCAAGGACGCCGGAAGATCGTGAAGGTTGAGAATCGGTAATTGTTCCTACTTTGCTTACTGTCATGCGTCCCAATTCCAGTCGTGCAACTCCGTGAAGCTCCTCTACAAAGTTGATTGTCGGCTCAGCCTTGCGCTTGCCGCATCCTACTGTCAGCAGCATAAGGGAGAATATAAAGATTGTTCTAACGGAATTTTTCATTTCTGCAAAATTCAATAGTAATTTTATGAAACTCACACAGAGGGAAATTCTATACGGAATGTAGTCCCTTTCCCTATTTCCGATTCCTTGACAAATATTCTGCCACCGTGATAATCCTCGATGATGCGTTTCACGAGAGTCAGCCCCAATCCCCATCCACGTTTCTTGGTGGTGTAGCCGGGTGAGAATATGTTTTTAAAATTCTTGCGGGCAATTCCTTTTCCGGTGTCTTTCACCTCAATCCATACTTTCTCCTTATCTTTACCGGTAGTGATGGTGATTATTCCTTCTCCCCCCATTGCATCGACGGCATTCTTGGTTAGATTTTCCATAACCCAGTCGAAGAGAGGCGGAGACAGAAGCACTCCGTGGTCGTCTGCATCCATATCCATCCTTATCTCCACTTTCTCCGAGACACGACTTTTCATATATTTCAGAGAACGCTCGGCAGCCTCATTCACATATTCCAGCACCAGCTCCGGACGCGACCCTATTTTTGAGAAACGTTCCGCGATAACCGTCAGACGGTTGATATCCTTCTCAATCTCATCAGTGATCTCCCGCTCGGAGCCGGATGCCTTGAGAATCTCGTTCCAAGCCATCAGTGAGGATATGGGGGTTCCTAACTGATGGGCAGTCTCCTTTGACAAACCTGCCCAGACTCTGTTTTGCTCAGCCTTTTTTGTGTAGACTACAGCAAAGTAGATGATTACAGCAAGAATTATCATCACGCCAAGCTGTATGTAGGGGTAAAGGCTGAGTCGCTTGAGAAGGATTGAATCCTCATAGTAGATATACTGATATGTGTTATGATACACTTCTACCCTTATGAAATGCGGGTCGGTCTCGGACAATTTTCTGAGTGGGAGCCCTTTCCCTGCTTCACGCAGACGGCTGTTCAGCCAATTGCGGTTGCGTTCCGAGAGTTCTTCAAAAACAGGGCGTTCACTCTTCTCTTTTTCAGGAAGACGGAAGTTGCGGAAGTCAATAATAGAGTAGTCTTCATCTGCCACGAGCACCGGTATTGAATTATTTTGGCTAATTATGGCAAGAAGGAAATCGAAGTCGGTGTCTATATTGGCTTTGGCAAGTTTCTCCGTGGCGCTTGCCCATATTTTCATTCTCTCCCTCTCCTGTTGGGCGAGTTCCTTTACCAGGGAGTTGCTGACAAGAAGAAAGAGGATTATAGCAATGGCAGATACTCCTAAAAATATAAGCTTGCCTGTTCGACGGCGCTCATAGATCTCCGCTTTGTTAAATTTCATGGGTTGTCAATTGGGAGTCTGTAAGAATAAAACGGGCTACGGAATCTGTTGTGTTGGATCCTATCACAATGTCGGCTATCTCTTTCACTTCAGGAATCGCATTCTCTACGGCAACCGCCATGTCAGCAGCCCTCAGCATAGGGATGTCGTTGACATTATCGCCAAACGCTACCACTCTATCGGCTCCTGTAAGTCTTTTTAGCCGCTCTATCGCCCGGGCTTTTGTGGCTCCGGGAGCAAAAGCTTCCAGCACGGCTATCTCATTGCCGAATATGTCATGATAGAACAGGGGATTACAGTGGCATTTGGCATTTATCTCCTCATAGACCGGCCCACCTAATTCCGTGGGTTGTATGCTGTAGAAGAGCAGCACGGGAGGAAGAGGGGAGGGAATAACCGATTCGCCATCTTCCGGGACGTGAAAATGCTTATATCTGCTTTCTCGTCCTTTCATAAATTCTCTTTCGAGAGGAGAAAGGGGCCCGCTATGATAGACCTGTATTATGCCGTCGTGGAAGCAATAGATAAACACCGGGAAGGAGTGGCGCAGGAATATTTCAAAAATCTGCTCCGCCTCTTGGATTGTAAATGTAACGGTGTCTGAAAACTCACCATCCGCAGGGTTCCAAAAAGCAGCTCCTGTCATTACTATATATGGGAGATTGCTCTCAACGCCACGCATAATCTTTGAAACTGTGGAGGGAGTTCTGGCAGTAGCAATAGAGAATAAGACCCCACAATCTATAGCTTTGTTAATCATCTCCTTGGATGCATCCGACACTTCACTGTCAGCGTTGAGCAAAGTGCCGTCAAGATCTGTTATATAGAGAGTAGAGGTCATTTTTTCCATCGCTTTGATTTCTTGGATTCCTCTCCGGGCTTTATGTCTACCCATTCTACGTCACTCACCTGACTTTCGTGATAATGGACAGCTGAGCCATCCTCAAAACGGGCGTCGATATTGGTCTGTGAAAATTCTTTTATTTCAATGAACTCGACATCCTCCGCATATTCTTTCGGTATTATCGGACCATCAGGGTCATAGTATTCCCTTCTGCGTGAGGAGTTTCTTTCCCGGAATTTTCTATCCTCATAAACTTCTTTTTTCCGTTGTTTCTTATGTTTTTCGCGAGGAGGCATTCCGGTAGCCTTGCGGATGAAGTCTTCGGTTCGGTTGGCAACAAAGCGCTGAAAGCGCCTGTTGATCCATGCCGTGATTCGCGCTCCGAATATGAGCCAGATAAGAAGAAGTATAATTAGAATTATGATTACCGGCATACTGTGAGGTAAGGGTTAAGGATATCTGTTATTTGCAGAGAGCCATGGAGAGGAGAATGTAGAAAAGAATGAACCACATCAGACCTCCCACGCCCATGAAGATGCAGAAAAGGCAGGCTCCTGCCACAAGCAGGATCTGCGGATAATGTGTACGTATGGAAAAACCTTTTATTTTTAGTGAGAACATCCTGATATTGGAGTTCATAAGCCAGCATTCAGCAAGCAGGATGGGGAGGAAAATCCACCATACACTCAGCGTAGTGTCCCCTTTGAGCAATTGGGCAGCCACTCCAATCCAGAAAATAGCATTTGCCGGAATCGGGAGTCCGATGAATGTTGATGTCTGGCGTGTGTCGATATTGAATCTTGCCAGGCGGATCGCTCCTGCCACGGGAATAAGGAGAGTGGTCCATGCCACCCACGGGTCAGCGCCGTGGAGAGAGAGGAGATTAAACACTATCATTGCCGGAGCCACACCGAAGGTAACAAGGTCGCAGAGAGAATCAAGCTCCTTCCCGAGGTCGGAGTAGGCAGCCAAAGCTCTTGCGGCAAAACCGTCGAGGAAATCAGCTACCGCACCAATTGCTATGAATATGAATGCCCATGCTGTTCCGGTGAGTCCCCATAGGGGAGTGTCAGCTTTGAAAGCGCATATTATGGACATGCATCCTGAAAGGACATTGATGCATGTGATGGAATTTGGTATGTTGCGTACTATAGGATTCATTGTTTCTTTGTCGGTGAAATGAAACGTGCCACAGGTGTAACACCTCCCTTGACCTTTTGTTTCATTTGAACAAGAATTTCTGTGTCGAGAGGGAGATATAGGTCTACTCTGGAGCCGAATTTTATGAATCCGAGATGTCCGTCAATATTGGCTTCATGTCCTCGGCGCGCGTATGTAACGATTCTGCGAGCCATAGCCCCGGCAATCTGTCGCGCCGTTATGCGCTGACCGCCGTTCGCCACTATTCCTATGGTGCTGCGTTCGTTCTCCGTGCTTGATTTGGGAAGATATGCTGAAAGGAATCTGCCACGATGATGGCGCACATATTCCACTTCGCCGTCAACCGGATACCAGTTGGCATGCACATTCAGAGGGGACATGAAGACTGACAGCATGATTGCCTCTGACTTCAGATATTCAGGCTCAAAGACTTTCTCTATGGCAACGACCTTTCCGTCAACAGAACTTACAACCATGTTTTTCCTTTCTCCGCGATATTTGCGTTTTGGACACCGGAAAAAGTTGAAAACGAAGAGATAAACCACCACGGATATGGCGGAGAATATCACGGGGATTGTATAGGGGGGCATAAAAAGCCACACCGGAGCGTTGAGCGCGGCGAGCACGAGGAAGAGGAGAATGAGTATATTGGTGCCTTCTCGATGAATCTTCACGATAAATGTTGTTTTCGCTGGGCGATTTTTAAGGATTGAATTGCAAATTTAGAGTTTTTCTCTCTATTTCGCAAATTTTTCGTAACTTTACCAACCTTTTTTCCACCTCTATGCAAAAGATATGAAAGAAAGAAAAGCAATGCTGGTTATAAATCCGGTGGCAGGCACACGCTCCAAGAAGGGTCTTGAGGAGGTTGTGGCATCTCATCTCAGTCAGCACGCCATAACTCTTGACACTGTTTTCACTTCCGGGAGCGGAGATGCTTCCCGCTTTGCCTCCGAAGCAGCCGGGGATGGTTTTGACATTGTGATTTCAGCCGGAGGAGACGGCACAGTCAATGAGATAGCCGGTGCGTTATCCCACACTCAGACCGCACTCGGCATTCTCCCACTCGGATCCGGCAACGGACTTGCGCGTTCCCTTTGCATTCCTCAGGATGTGGGTGAGGCTCTTAAGATTATAACCGAGGGACATGTACTTACTGCCGACCGGGGTCTCGCCAATGGCAATCCCTTTTATTGCACATTCGGGATTGGTTTTGATGCTGCCGTGAGTGAGAAATTTGCACAGACCAAGCGACGCGGAAGAATGACTTACATAAAAAATGTTGTGCGAGAGTTTATAAATTACCAAAGTCAGCCGTATGCCCTCTCTATCGGAGGGAAAGTGCTGACAGAGAATGCCTTCCTCATTGCCGTATGCAACGCTCCCCAATATGGCAATAATGCCTATATCGCTCCTCAAGCAAAACTTGATGACGGTCTTTTGGACATAACTGTGGTGCATTCCGGCTCCCCGTTTTCGACTATGATGGTAGGAGTGGATCTGCTTGCCGGGTCTATCGACAAGAATACGCATATAGACACTTTCCGCGTCAGCTGCGCCACCATCACACGTCTTGCAGAGGGTCCGGCTCATGTAGACGGCGACCCTCTCACTATGGGGAAAGTGATTGAAATAGGGTGTCAGCCGGGTGTGCTTAAGGTTTTTGCTCCGGAGAAGGCGGAGGAGTTCAAGCCCATCGTCTCCCCGCTGCGGTCAATGCTGAGTGATATCCGTTATGATGTCCTTGCCAAATTGAGGCTTTGAATACGTTATTCCGGATTCCAGTCGGTTAGGGCTGAGAGATCAAGGAGAATACGGTCGGTGCGTGTCCCGGGATCCTCCTGGGGCAAGGGGATAAATGAACCTTTAAGAGTTGTGATGTAATTTTGTCTGACTTCTATCTTGCCACTCTGAATATTGGTGTTGACATCGCTGAGTCCGTCCGCGCTGACAGTGAAGGCAAGATAGGAGAGTGTCTCGGTCCGATTATAGGGGGCGAAGGTGTAGAAATAGAAGAGTTCATTTTGTCCGGCGGGGGGAGGGGTTAGGTCCCATTTACCTTCGGTTACATTTCCCAGGGGATAATTGTAGGGTTCGGAGGGTGTGGCGTTCTTTATCTTATAGTGTGTAAAAATCGGAAATTGCGTCAGTGATATTGAAGAGGCAGCGCGACCATCGGTTACGCTCTCCTCAATTACCCTCACTTTGGCAACGACACGTGGAAGGCTTATCACGCTATGCACCTCCTCCTCATTTTTTGTCAGGGTGATATACTTGGCGAAGCAGTCGTAATGGTCGTTATTTATTATCTCAGGCCCGAAAGTTCTCATCGATACCTCTTGCGTTTGGGTAGTATCGTAGTAAAAGTCGGGATAACTTCCGTCGGCAAGGGCTTGTGTGCCTGCCGGAACATAATCAGCGAAGATATATATGGCATATTCTCCTGTCTCGACCCCTTCAAAGACCAGAGTAGAGGTTGAAGAACCTTCAAGAATCTGTTTTTTCTGCAGAAATTCAAATTCTCCGCTTTTGTCGTTTTGTTTAAAGAGACGTGCTGTGTAGCGTAGGGTGTGTGTGGCATCCGCGCGTGTGCTGATTGTCGGGGCATTCAGCGTGAAGGATATGACATCTGAAGGAGTTTCAGGTGAGTCGGGTGCATCTACGGTGGATGTGGAGGCACATCCCGAGAAGATGAGGGCAACCACAGAGAGCACTGATAATGTATTGGCAAAAAATTTCATATTGTTAAAGTTTTCTATTTTAGATTTTATTGGTCTATTATTATTTCTCCTTCCCATTCATTCTCCACTCTTATTGGATTTTCAAAGTAATTTGAAAGAAACGCACCTTTCAGGAGGCATGTTTCACCGGGTTTAATGTGAAAGTTTATGTCGCGGGTGCGAGATATTATGGAGCGGGCAGAATTGTATATAGTTATGTCGGCAGTAAAATCCTCACCTGAGGAATTTGCGAAAATCGGAAGGTTGAGGAGAATTGACGCGGAGGGGTCCGGAATAAGGATGGGGGCGTTTATTTCAATCCCTTCCGTATAGTTGCCGGGTTCTCCGGAATAAAGATTGAAGGACTCCGCTTTTGGCGATGAGCAGGTGAGGGATATCGAGAAGGCTCCCGGTGTTGTTTTGACGGAGGGGAATCTGCTTATGAATGTTTCAGCATCCGTTGTCTGCAAGGATAGCATTCCGACAGGATTTGTCATGCTCACCGGAAGAATCAGATCGCGATTTCCGTTAGGGGACAGGGAACGAGGATCAAGAGATGTTTCTCCACGGAGGGAAAGAGGCGGCGCGAGTTGCGCTGCCGTTGTATATTTGTCTTCCCAATAAGTCAGAATCCTGATATGAGAAAGGTCGGAAGCATCATAGTGGAAGGGGGAATGAGTGAGGGGGTCAACAATTTCTCCCCATATCAATATATCGTATCGCTGAGGAGGAAGCTGACGTTCAATCTTTATTATGTAGGGATTGGAGGAGGATGGGAGAAACGTAATGTATGATTCCTGAGAAATAATAACACGTGAATTGTTGGAGATGACGGTTATGAACCGATATGTGGCAGCCGGCAGGGGCTGCGCTGCCGAATAGTCCTCTGTGGAGAGAGCCAGGGAGAGAGAAATCAGAGTCGGGTCTTCCGCCTCCCCTTTGGGATAGGTATGTATGCAGGCGGCATTCCCTCCAAGAATAAGAGGGATGATGATGAAGAGCAGGAATCGGGGGAACGTTTTCATAAGTCGATAAGATAGCCGATGGAAATTGATATTTTATCTATTCCCCAATAGAGAGTGCGTCGGGTGTCGATCCGCGCTCCGTTGTCTACGTTATAGAAGCGGTCGTATTGCATGGAGGCTACTCCGATGCCAGCCGAGAAGTCAGCAATCCAGTGCTTTTTGAAAACAAGAGAGTATCCGTAGGATATGCCACCCCCTAAGAGTGGGCGACGGACATCCTGATAGCGATAATCGCCGCTCTGGAGATTGAACCAAGCCAAGGAGCCGTGAACGCCGAGATAATGACCTTTTATTCCGTGGTTAAACCTGAATCTAAGTTCCGGCTGAGTAGCAAAAGTCCGTAAAGCGAATTTTCGCGATATAAACCAAGGGCACCAATAAAGCGGCAGGGATAGCGAAAGGCGCCGGCTAAATAGATATTCCCCCTCAATATTCATCACAGTGACTCCCCATGCAGGAACATTGGTCTTGACCGCCAGCATAGGGGGCGCGGTATGAGGAATTATGCCTATAAGAACAGGGAACAGCAGGTGTGTCATTTTAGTTTGTAATTTCAGGAGAACTGAATGATAAGGCAAAGATAGGGAATTAGAGTGAGAAATACAAGATATCCATATAGAAAAATTTATATTGTCTCATCGAGAGGACTTCGTGTGGGATATGCCTTCTGTTGGTTGGTCTTCCTCTTCCCGTGTTTTTTCCGGGTAGAGTCTCTCCTTGCTTTTCTTTTTCCTTCCTGTCGGAATGAGAGGGAATCAGATCCGGCAAGGGTGTCGGGAAATGTGATGACCTGCACTTCCGGAGGTTCGACAGAGGAGGTGTGGCTGCATCTGGAGGAGAGAAGGGCTCCTCCGATGATTAGAAGAGCCAACGCCGCGACAACAATAATGCCGCGGCGCTCGGATGATGATACAGGATGTTTTGCCATTTTCAGAAGGGATAGCCTATTGCAAGATGAAAGGCGAAGGCGTCCTTGAAACGGATATTGAAATAGTGAGGCGTGCCGTTGTAATAGGGTGTATGGAGTCCGTACCCGAGGTCGCCGCGAATCACCATCATGCCTATATCTACACGCAGCCCCACACCTGTTCCTAATGCTATGTCGCGGAAGAATGTTCTGCCGGTGAGAAGACCTCCGGGACGCATGGGGTCGTTTTTCAGCAGCCAGACATTTCCGGCATCAATGAATGCCGCACCGTGCAGGACACTGTATATCGGGAAACGGTATTCAGTATTCAGCTCGATAATGAATGTACCTGTCTGATCGAAATATCCATCTTTTTCCGATTCGGGGGCATGGTAGGAGCCAGGTCCTATTGAGCGTACGGTGAAGGCACGTATGGAGTTTGCTCCACCGATATAGAATTGTTCGGAATATGGCACTTGCCTTGAATTGCCGTAGGCATGTTCAGCTCCTATCATGACACGGGACACAAGCCATTGGTCGCTTCCCGGAATGAGTCGGCGATTGTAGACAATCTGAGCCTGCCCCTTTACGAATTGAGAGAAGGGGGTGCCGAAAAGCCTTTTTTCTCCTTTTACTCCGCAAGCCTTATATATGAGGTCGAAAAGATTACCCGCTTCTGTGAAGGAGGCAGTGAAATTAATTCCGTTGATACGCTGACGCTCAAGAAACTTGTCAAGCGTGTAGGTATAAGACAGCTGAGGAATGTACTGGCTTTGGAAACTTAGAGCAACCGCCGGATTCTGAGCCATGATGGAGTCGAATTCATGAGTGGTGCTCATCAATTTGGTGTAGGAAATCTTGAAAGGAGTGAGCTGGTGGAGGGTATGACGTGTGGCTCTCCATTCGTATGATATTCCGGCATTGAACTCCGCAAGCTTGAAGTAATGGGGACGGTTAAGGATACTTGCCCCAAGGGATATGGTGGTCCAGTTAAGTTCGCGGTGTGTCCGTCTTACAAACTTAGGAGCCAATAAGCGAGGAAAGGCGAGAGTGGCGGTAACTCCGAATTCATAACTGTTGAAAACACTTCCACGGTTTTTACCGGTCTGCCATTCATATTCGGCATCCAATTCCAGGCTGAGACGTTCTCCACCGCCAAAGACATTGTTATGGGAGAGTCCTAAGATAAGACCGGGACCGATGTAACTGTTGGATTTTGAAGTGGCGTTCACCTCGATAGAGGCTTCGATAGGGTTTTCAAACTGACATGTGGTGTAGACATCCAGTAACGCGTGTCCCGGAGTGGTGTCTACAGGCACCGGCTGTATCTGTATGTTGCCGAATATGCCGAGCCGGGAGAGGCGGGTCTGAGTGCGGTCCATATCGCGCACTGAGAAAAGTTTCCCCTTGCGGAAAGTGATGCATGAGGGGATTAGGTTTTTTCTAAGTCTTGCGGGCTGCATGACAATCACCTCACCCCGATCTGTCTGTAGCGTGTCGGGAGTGCCGGGATGGCGCTTGCTTTTACGCAACACTGTCGTGTAAATGTTTCCTACGCGATATTGCAGTTTAGCCATAGGCGGCATATTGTCGGCTATGTCCAGCTTCAGGGCAATGCTTCCCGGAGTGATAAGGGAGTCGGCAAGAAATTCAATATATTCAGGGCGGAAATAATAGTAACCTCTGTTACGCATGGCATTCGCTATCCTGATTCTCTCAGAAGAGAGAGAATCGACACAGAAAATCTCCCCTTTCTTAAGATAGGGGCTTTTCTTTGCAACGGAATCAATGAAATGCGCCATCTTGTCGTTGCCTCCCAGATAAATGATGGAGTCAAAGCGATAGGGGTTTGAGAGATCCACCTTATAATCGATTGCCGCTTTCTTGGGATTCTTTTTATCATAAACCACATCGTAGGAGACGGAGGAGCCGAAATAGCCGTTGTTATCCAAAATCTGCTCCATAAGTTTGGTGCGCATTCCTGCCCTAACATCGCTTATCAGCACAGGTTGCTTCACAAGCTTGTTGTAAAGCCATCCTTTGATGCCTTTTGTGGAGTCATTCCAGTTGTTGTATACCCATAATCCCACCGGAATCTTGATGAAGGAGGCGAAAATATAGTTGTTAGGGTCGCAATCCACAGCCTGGTTGAGGGAAGCCATCAGTTCGGAGGGCACCTTTGTGTTATCTTTCGGCTTAATAACCTCCATTTTCCCTACTCCGGTGTAGCGAGTTTCCCCCTCGGGAATACGTCGGGTGGTGGAGCATGAGGCTGCAAGCAATGCAGCCAGCATCACCAACATAGTTGAAGCAACTGAGAAGTGTTTTGAGTTATGAAGGGTCATCATCTGGCAGGTTTAGAGGGTAGTGTGTCAATAGTGGAAGTGGGGAGAGGAGCGGGGAATGCAGGTTGGACAGGGGGAAGTGAATCCTGTTGGGCCTCTTTCTTCTTACGCCTTCCCGGGAAACGGAAAAGACGGCGCAGAGTGGCGAGACGGCGTTTCATCACGAAGCCGACGCCCGTTTCCGTTATCTCACCCTCCAGGATGCTCTCATATCCGGTGTGGCGGAAAAGGCGGGCATACATGGTGAGGTTGTTCGTCTGCTTGAGGATATATTCAAACGATATGTCGCTGATAAGATTTTCCGAGAAATTCTCATCGGCAGAGGCATCCGTAGAGTAATTTCCACCCACAGATATTTTGAAGCGATTGTTGAACAGAGATTTCGACATCTGATAACTGTAGCTGGTTGTGCTTCCTGTCTCACCGTTGACAGTCTTGTCATATTGATTGACTCCGAAACTTAGGTCAACCCCCTTCACATGGTTTGCCATCCAGCTGTTAAGCTGGGAGGTCAGCATTCCGTAAAGGGCTCCTTGAAGCATATCGCTGCTTGCCGTCTTTACGCCCGCACTGGAATATTGTCCGGTAAGGAGGAGATTTATGGCAGCCATGCTCCTTTGATCGGGGCTCATGGAAAGGAGATCATTCTGAATGCTCATGTCGTCGTCTGTGCTCAGATCGAACAGCACCTTAGGGGCAGAGAGGGTGTTCTGCACATTCAGGCTCACAAGGAAGTCTACAAGCTTGGAATTTCCACTTTCTATGAGGTTTGTCTTTATCTGATCAGTAGCAGAGATGCTAAGACGCGGATTCATTATGTCGCCATTCCAATGAACATAACTTTCAGGATCGAAAGTGAACTTCTTCTCGCCTACCACCGGCACACTGTATTTGGCATATCCGTTGCCAATGTTGATCTGTCCGTTCAGACGCATATCCCCCATATAATTCTGGAAATAATTCAGGGTTCCGGAGGGGGAGATCTCTACTTTTCCGTTGCCGGTGGTGGCAGTGCCCGGGATATCCACTTCCACTTGAGTTCCGGGTTGGATGGTAAGCCCTGCCACGATTCTCATTGCGAGAGGCGAAGTTACGCTGTCAGCTTTGGCGACCTGTGTAGTATCGTTTAAATTCACGAATTTAACCACGCCACTGGCATCCTGTTGCGTGAGTTCTACGGTGGTCTGCGGCACGGAGTAGGTAACATCCGTCGTGGATAGGACATCCAGGTTGGCATTGATGTTCATGTGAGCCATAGGTCCGGTTACTCCTGCATTCAGATTCAGGAAGACCTTGCCGTAGATATCCCCTTTGCTCTTCTTGGTGTTGCCTATAAGCTGGAAGTTGGAGGCGTTTGCACGAAGGTTGAAAAGGATGTTCGACAGATTGGAAGCATCCACTTGACCGTCAATAACCAAAGGATTATTGTTCTGGCCGTAGATATCGAAGTTATTAAACATCACCACGTTGTCGTTGACAATGATGGAATCGTTATTAAGCTTGAGGCTGGATGCCATCATGGGGATATAGACTCCTACGGAATCGCAGGCAATGCTTCCGAAGAAGAGGGGTTTGTTGAAATTTCCCTTCATGTCTATTGCTCCGTTGAGATGGCCGGAAAGGCTTGCCACATCCTTCCCTAAGAATGCATTAGCGACTTTCAGAGGGAAATTCGTCAGTTCAATTCCGAGTTTGCGTGGAGTGATTACACCTGTCGAGTCGGGGCGGAGCATCATTTTGGCAACGAGGGCATCGGCTCCGTCAATCTTCAGCGAAGCGAGCGCACCTGTTGAGCCGTCGTTGTTATATCCGGCTCTCAAGCCGAGGTCGAAGTCGCCGACACGGATTTTATCGTATGTGAAGCCGTTCACACCAATAGTGCCGTTTCCATAGAACCATTGATTTGTGTAGCCCACATTCAGGTCGGCGTTAACAGAGGCAGTGAGAGGAGGAGCAAACACCGACATGCGTAGGAAATCCTGCACTTTAATGTTATTCAAGGCAAGGTGGACCTCATCGTTGCCGTTTTTGCCCACCTGCGTCTTGAGAAGAATGCTGCTTTCATTGCTCTCAGCCTGAAGATCGGCTGAGATATGACGGTTCAGCATGTTGTATTCAATATGGTTGTCCGTATTGAATTTCCAGGGGAGATAGGCGATTGTGGCCTTCAGCGGAGTGAAATGGACGGATATGAGGGAATCCGTAAAGGCGCTTGTCATACCGAGACGATAGCCGGTTTCACCTTTCTGGTTTTTCTGGGAGAGCGACAGGAGGAGACGGTTGGAGCCGAGGTATCCGTTAAGATTGACGTCAGCAAATTCCGCTATGGGATTGTTGGCGCGATTGCCCATGTGGATCTGATAGTCGAGGAGTGAACCACGCTGAAGCATATTGAGAGAAAGAGTGTCGGCACGCATACTCGTGTTGGAAATTTCCACAGCGCCGATATTAATCCTGAGAAGAGAGTCATTTGCAATTTTGCCATAAATTGTGTCCATGCTCATGCCCATTGTATTGAGATAGCTTCCCACTAATCCTCGTCCGGAGGCATTGAGGTCAAGTGTGAAACGAGGGAGGGCATGCTGGAGCATCTCTACATTAAGGTCGCGGCGATCCACTTGCTTCATCACCGAGTCGGAAGCAGTAGTGAAAGAGTCAATGAGTGTCTTTAGACCTGATTCGCTGTTAAAGCGTATATCGGTCATAAGGGCGTCGAAACTTGCGGACACGTTGTCAAGCGTGCTTTTGAAATTTACGGTCATCATCCCGGGGACAGCGAAATATTGATTTCCTGCCGTCCATTCGAGATTCTCAACCCTTACATCTGCGTCATACAGCCATTTATCAGGGCTGGCACTTCCCTTAAGGAATATTTCCGCCTTTCCGTGATTGGCATCCGGCGTAAGACCCAGGGAATTGAGGTCGAGTTCGTCGATGCGACTCACGAGATCAAATGTGTAGTAATCCGGTGCGACCGTACCGCTTCCGTCAAGGCGCAGCTTCGCCCCCGGATTCTGAGAGAGGGCATTTACAGTGAATGCTCCGTCATGGAGAGTAACGTCTGCGACAATATCATGAAGGGTCTTTTTCTCATATACGAGGGAGTTAATATCTACTTTTATATCAGTAGCGGCATGAGCAAGGGTGGGGTTGAATCCTGCTCCGTTAGCAGAGATATGCCCTGACACACGGCCTACGCCGACGGTAGGTGCGAAATAAGCCACGTTGACATTGCGCAGGCTTACGTCTGCCTGATAATGTTCGGAATTAAGGTTGACTTTTCCATTGGCAGCGACATCCCCGGCAGAGGTTAGAAGGGAGAAATCAGCGCCGTAGCTCTGACAGTCGGCAGTGGCAGTGCCCTTTATCGCCAATGTGGGAATCTTGAAGCCCATATCGCCTGCGAAGGCACTTACTATGGCGGGATCGGTCAAAGCTCCGTTGAAAGTGAGATTTCCCCGGAGTTTCTTATAGTCGAGAGCATTGGCTGCCCTTCCCCGGGCGTTGAGGGAAAATGCCCCCGGCACTGCCACATCGAAAGTGGGAATGTCAACATCCGCGAGAGTTCCGTCGGCTACTACGGAGAAATTAAGCGGACTCCTTTTGGGAAGGCGAGATGTGTAGGGTTTCAAAGTCGGCATGAAAGCCTCGATGTCCGGAAAGCCTACGCTGCCGGTAAGTTTCGCCTGAAGCGTAGCTGACGGATTGAGCTGCATCAGGGCAAAAGGCACTCCGGCGGTTGCAGAGATATTGGAATACAGTGTCTTCAATTCCACGCTGCGGAGGGAGAGTCCGGTTGAATCCACCCCAATTGTTCCGCTTCCTTCCGTTATGGCAAGTCCGGAACGCTCTTTGGCTGTGATTCGGGTGATAGGGAGTTCCACTGTCGAGGCAGCGTTATAGAAATCGTTAAGGGTGATGTTGACATCGCTCACCTGAATATAGGAAGGATCAAATCCTGGGAGAGGCTTTGCATCTTTTACGGCATATAGCGCCTTGAAACGATCGAGCTCCACCGTATCTCCCTTGATAATCATCGGAGGGGATGCCACTGCCGTAGTGTCAGCCGGAGGAGCGGGATGAGTCTCAAGATATTCGGGAGTGGGTGTGAGGTAGATAGCCTCGCCGTCAGACGCTCCGAGATAATTTGCCGTAACGCTATTCTTCCCTAAGTCAATCACACCGTGGCGCAATTTCAGACTTTGGGTTTTCAAGGTTAAGGTGTCGATAGTTGGCAACATTCCCATGGAGAATGTAAAATTATCAAGCTGAAGGTCGTTGGCGCGAATCAGAAGGGGCATGGAGGTGGAATCGGAAGACTGCTGTTTCTTCCAAACGTCCATGAAGAGAGAAAGGTTCCCATCCTTCAGATATGCTTTATTGAGGAGAATATCCATATTTGAGATATTGGCGGAACTTTTATCGTCAACCTCCAGCAATCCAGCCTTAATCTTAAGGATCATTGACGAGTCGGGAGAGACCATACGATATGCCCCGTCAAGGAGACGGAGCTTGTTGATCTGTGCGTCAAGTTTAAGGAGCGGCATAAGCTTGACATCAGCAATTACCTCTTTCGCATAGACCATAGTGTCGCCCGTAGCCTCCACAATGCTGACCCCCTGCAAAGAGAGATCGAGAGGCCATTTCAGCCTGAAGCGATCGATCTTGATATCCATTCCCGTGGATTTGCGCACGACGTTGCACGCCACGTTCTTGACAAGGGTCTGAACGGGGGGGACATATAGAAGCACAGGAATGAGAAGCACCGCAATGATGATCCACATTAAAGTCTTCAGGACGATGCGTAGCCATGTGGGGTGTATCCAATGTTTCTTTACCTTTTTCCCAACGATAGCCGCTTCCTCTTTTACGGGCTTTTCCGGGTCGGTAACAGATTTTTTTTCTGAATCGTTCATTATAGGACTGTTTTTACTAATGTGGAATCAATTTGAGTTTTCATGGAGGCGGCGGAGCCATGGATTTATCAGCAGCCACCATCCGGCTCCACAGATAATGGCTCCCGCGAAATCGGCACCCATATCTGTAAATTCAAAGCCTCTGCCGAGGTTCATCACCAGCTGAAGCACCTCAATCAGGCATCCTAAGAATGCCGAGGAGATTACGGCGATTATGATGGGGGATGCCCCTGCGGGAAGCCAGTCTTTTTTTCTTGTATAGTCGAGGAGGAGCATTGTTGTCAGAAAACCGAACATGAGCAGATGCGCCACTTTGTCAGCCCCGGGAAAGAGCCGGGGATGATCGGGACCGAGAGGATCCGGACTAAGCGTGAGCCATAGGATAAGCAATGTGGAGAGCACACTGAACAAGCCTCCCGGTAATCGGGCAAGCCGTTCAAGCAGATGGTTATTGTTATTGTTGCCCATAGATCGGTTGCAGAAAAGGGGGTGTTCATGCCCGTCCTTTTTTATGTAACGTGCCCTTAGAATAAAAGTTTTAACATTCTTTATATATTTCTGAGAATTTCCCATCACGCCATGCTTCTATAATCACTCTTGAAAGCGAGGGCATGGTGGGAATCACCGGAATATTGTCGCGTGTGAAGAAGTCGCCGGCTGTGATCTCACCATCGGCAAAACGCAAGATGCCTCCGGCATATCTTGCCGTGAATCCCATCATAAGCTGATTGGGATAGGGCCATGCCTGACTTCCGAAATAGCGAATGTCGGCAACGTCAAGGTCTGTCTCCTCCTTTATTTCACGTCTGACACATTCCTCCAGGGTTTCGCCGGTCTCCACATATCCTGCCACAAGGGTCATCACTTCCGGATTCTTCAGTGTGGATGCATGCACGAGAAGAGCCTCCTCCCCTCGGAGGACCAGCACAACGATTGCCGGGCTAAGCCGAGGAAAATATTCTCTGCCGCACGTTGGACAACATTTGCTTATCTCTGAGTTACGCAGGAGGGGAGTGCCGTCAAGGGGACAGAAACGTTCGCTGTCATTCCAGTTGACGAGCGCGGCTCCTTTGGCTGCTGCCTTATATTTCTCGGAGGGAAGTATGGACCAGGATTCACGCAGTCCGTATTCAACGGCTTCGGAGGGGAAACCGTCAATATCCTTAAGAGATAGGGCGATATAACCCGGGAAAAGGAATTTTTCCGCCTCGGGCAACCAGGAAACCTCTCCTTCATGAGGGAGCCGGAGCTTCCCTTTTTCGTTCATCAGCATCAGGCGCGAAGAGCCTGTAATTATCAAATCATTCATTGCTGTCAGTTTTCCCTGCTTTTTCTTCCTTTTCATGCAATTCGCCAAGCATTTCAGAAGCATTCTTTCCGTTAAGAGGATGGACCCATCCGGGAGCTATCTCCTGAAGAGGCTTCAGAAAGAAACTGCGTTGGGGAAGGCGGGGATGGGGAATGGTGAGTTCGGAGGTGTCGATGATGTCGCGATCTATGGCGACAATATCAATGTCAATCTCCCTGTCGGCATAACTGCCGTCGGGGTTGCGATGAGGTGCTGGACTGATTTCTTGCTCAATCTCCTTTATTGACCGGAGGATTGAGAGCGGAGCTTCCTCCGATTGGAAAGCCATCCCTATGTTTAAAAATGAATGGGTGGAATCAAACCCCCAGGGGTCTGATTCCACCGCATGACTTAACTCAAAAGCCCCGAATCTCTCACCGAGCTTGCGCACTGCACGACTCAGATTGAGACGACGGTTGCCGAGATTACTCCCGATATTGACAATTACGAATGCCATCAGAGAGATTTTTTCACTTCAACTTCTTCGTAAGCCTCGATCATGTCTCCTTCGCGAATATCGTTGTAGCCTTGCACGGAGAGACCGCAATCGTAGCCCGAAACGACATCCTTCACGTCGTCTTTGAAACGCTTTAGAGAACCAAGTTCTCCTGTGTAGATGACGATGCCGTCGCGGATTACGCGCACTTTGCTGGTGCGCTTGATTTTTCCGTCGCGAACGATAGCGCCTGCAATAGTGCCGACTTTGGAGATATGATAGGTCTGGAGCACTTCTGCCGTGCCTGTAATCTCCTCCTTGATTTCGGGGGCGAGCAGACCTTCCATAGCGTCTTTGACCTCTTCGATGGCTTTATAAATGACAGAGTAGAGACGGATTTCCACGCCCTCTTTCTCAGCCTCTTTACGGGCAGCGCCGGAGGGACGCACCTGGAAGCCGATGATGATTGCATCAGAAGCTGCTGCAAGGGTAACGTCGCTTTCAGAGATTGCTCCCACGCCTTTATGGAGGACGTTGACCTGAATTTCAGGAGTGGAGAGCTTGATGAGCGAGTCGGAAAGAGCCTCCACCGAACCGTCGACGTCGCCTTTGACGACGAGGTTGAGTTCGTGGAAGTCGTTAAGGGCGCGACGTCTGCCAAGTTCCTCAAGACCGGGACGTTTCTTGGTGCGGAGTCCCAATTCACGCTGAAGCTGCTCGCGTTTTGCAGCAATCTCGCGTGCCTCCTGCTCTGTCTCAAGCACATTGAAGGTGTCGCCCGCTGTGGGAGCTCCGTTCAGACCGAGGATGAGCACCGGAGTGGAGGGACCTGCCTCCGTGATGCGCTGGTTTCGTTCGTTGAACATTGCCTTGATCTTTCCGTAATGGGTGCCCGCGAGGATTACGTCGCCAACTTTGAGGGTGCCGTTCTGGACGAGCACAGTGGCAACATATCCGCGTCCTTTGTCAAGACTTGATTCTATTACAGAACCTATTGCCAGACGGTCGGGATTGGCTTTGAGGTCGAGGAGCTCAGCTTCGAGGAGCACTTTCTCCATAAGTTCGTCAACACCGATGCCTTTCTTGGCGGAAATGTCCTGACTCTGATATTTTCCACCCCATTCCTCCACAAGATAGTTCATGGCTGCAAGTTGCTCCTTAATCTTGTCGGGATTGGCAGTGGGCTTATCTATTTTATTGATTGCAAACACCATCGGCACGCCGGCTGCTGAAGCGTGATTGATTGCCTCAATTGTCTGGGGCATCACGTCGTCGTCTGCGGCTACAATGATTATGGCAAGGTCGGTTACCTTAGCGCCACGGGCACGCATGGCTGTGAAGGCTTCGTGGCCCGGGGTGTCAAGGAATGTGATGTGTCTTCCGTCGGAGAGTTTCACGTTGTAGGCTCCGATATGCTGGGTAATGCCGCCGGCCTCGCCTGCAATCACGTTTGCGTTACGTATATAGTCAAGAAGAGATGTCTTACCGTGGTCGACGTGTCCCATGACGGTAACAATCGGCGGACGCGGAATAAGATCCTCCTCATTATCCTCTTCGGGAGCGATAGCCTCCGTTACGTCGGCACTCACGTATTCAGTTGAGAAACCGAATTCCTCAGCCACGATGTTGATGGTCTCTGCATCCAGGCGCTGGTTGATGGAAACCATCACGCCGAGATTCATGCAGGTGGCAATGACATTATTGACGGGCACCTCCATCAGGTTGGCAAGGTCGTTGGCTGTAACAAATTCCGTAAGCTGTATAACCTTGCTTTCAGCCTCTTCGCGACGTTTGTCTTCGAGTTCGCGATTATGGATCGCCTCTTTTTTCTCCTTACGCCATTTCAACCCCTTCTTGGGAGCCTTGTTGGTGAGACGTGCGAGAGTCTCCTTCACCTGCTTCTGCACATCTTCCTGACTCGTCTCCTGTTTCTGCTGGCGGTCGTTGCGACGGTTTTTCTGTCCCCCTTCATTCTTGCGGTCGCGATTTTTGCCTCCTTGGGCATTGCCGCTTCCTTGACCTTGTTTTCCTTCGGAATTCTTTTTCTTATTGCGGTCGGCGCCGAATCCGGGCTGAGATGCTGCTTTCTCTATGTCGATTTTCTCCTTCCCTATGCGCTTGCGCTTCTTACGGTCGGAGTTGCCTTCGGGAGCAGCGGCTGCGTTTCCTCCCTGACGGTTCTTGTCGCCACGGCGCCGATCCTCTTTGCCACGTTTTTTAGGACGTGTGCTCTGATTCAGAGATGAGAGGTCGATTTTACCGAGCACTTTCAATTCAGGCTTATCGGCTGGGGCATTAAGTCGGAACACGCCGTTTTCACCCTCCTCTTGAGAATTGCTCTCCTCTTTGTGGGCTTCAACTTTCGGCTCAGAAGCCTCACGGGAAGGGGTTTTTGCATGCTCCTCTTCATTCTTGCGATTGTTTTTCTCCTCTTTTCTTTTCTCGGAGATGTTTTCGGGTTCGGTCTTCACCGGCTTTTTCTGCTGTGTCTCTTTTTGTTCGGGGGCAGGAGCGGGAGCCGCAGGTTTTGCGGCACTATCCTTTTTCTCGGGAGCGGGTTTCGGTTCAGCGGGCTTGGGAGCCGACTGCTGAGCCGGGCGTGAGGGTTTGCCTCCCCGGCGGGTTGCGTCAAGGTCAATTTTACCGAGCACTTTCAGTCCGGGAGCCTGCGACGCGGAGGCACCTGCCTGCTCGTTGCGTTGGCTTTTCTCTTTTTTTGCATCCTTACGCTTCTGAATGTTGCCGTCAACTTTCTGCTTGTCAGCTTTATCATTACTGAATTCATTCATCAGCAATGACACGGCGCTGTCGTCGATGCGGGCATTTGGATTGTTCTCAACAGCAATATTGTGGCGGCTGAGAAAATCTACCACTGTGCCTACCCCGACATTTAGGTCTTTTGCTACTTTGCTTATCTTTGTGCGCATATATTGGTGAAGGGTTTTTTCTTTTATTTCTTTGAGGAGGAGGGGATGCAGGAGGGTCAGTCGTCAAATTCAGCCCGGATGACATCGAGCACCTGCTGTATGGTGTCGTCTTCAAGGTCTGCCTGATCAAGCTTCTCCGGAGTGGCGTTAAGCACGGCCTTAGCAGTGCCCAGTCCTATATTCTTGAGCTGTTCGATAACCCAGCCGTCGATTTCATCACGGAATTCATCAAGATATATATCTTCCTCGCCCTCTTCTATGTCGCGGTAAACGTCGATGGTATAGCCTGTGAGCATTGTGGCAAGGCGGATATTAAGTCCACCTTTTCCGATGGCAAGAGAGACTTCCTCCGGATGGAGGAACACTTCAGCTTTCTTATCCTCTTCGTTGAGGCGTATGGATGAGATGCTGGCCGGGCTGAGGGCTCGCTGTATGAAAAGCTGGGGATTGGCGGTGTAGGATATTACGTCGATATTCTCGTTGCGGAGTTCACGTACAATTCCATGAATGCGGCTTCCTTTGATTCCCACACACGCTCCCACCGGGTCAATGCGGTCGTCGTAGCTTTCTACGGCAATCTTGGCACGTTCGCCGGGGATGCGCGCTACAGAGCGGATAGTTATGAGTCCGTCATGGATTTCAGGCACTTCCTGCTCGAAAAGACGACGCAGGAATCGTTCGTCAGTGCGAGATACGATAACTTTGGGGTTATTGTTGTTGTTGTCGACACGTTTAACAACCGCACGCACCATATCTCCCTTATGGAATGAGTCGCTCGGGATCTGCTCGTCTTTGGGCATGATGAGTTCGTTCTGGTCCTCGTCAATCAGCAGAGCCTCGCGTTTCCACACCTGATGTACCTCTCCTGTGATTATCTCGCCCTCAAGATTCTTAAACTTAGAGGATATTGCCTCTTTCTGAAGGTCGAGAATCTTGGATTGAAGGGTCTGACGTAGATTCAGAATGGCACGACGTCCGAATTTCTCAAAGAATATCTGCTTTGAAACCTCCTCTCCAATTTCACATTCGGGGTCGATTTCGCGTGCTTCGGTCAGACCGATTTCCATGTCTTTGTTGCTGACCTCGCCGTCGGCGACCACCTGAAGATTCTGGTAGATTTCACAATCCCCCTTGTCCGGGTTCATTATGACATCAAAGTTCTCATCTGAACCGAACATTTTTGCGAGCACATTGCGGAAAGACTCCTCAAGCACGCTTATCATTGTGGTTTTATCAATATTCTTGAGCTCTTTGAACTCTGCAAACCGGTCGACCATATTGACCGTCTCAGCTTTCTTTGCCATGTCTTTAGAATTGTAGTAGATATTTGGTGTATTTTACTTCGCCGTATGGGAATGTATGCTCCACTTGCACGGTAACCGGGCGTCTTGCTCCTTCGGGCTTCTGCTTCTCCTCCGCAACTATAGTGAATGTTTCCTCATCAGCGCGTTTCAGCATTCCTTTTATTTTTTTACCCTCCTTAGTGAGCACTTCGACTTCGTTGCCAATATTTTTCATGTATTGGCGGGGGAGCTTGAAAGGTGAGGTGAGGCCTGAAGAACCGACTTCAAGTTCATAATCTTCGGCATCTCTGTCAAATTCCTCCTCGATTTCACGGGTCAGACGGACACATTGGTCGATGTCAACACTCGTGTCGGAATCAATCTCCACTCTGATTTCATTGCCGGCGCTTATCTCCAGCTCTACAAGGTAGAGATCCGTGCCTGCAAGGCGTTTCTCTATGAAGGCGCTGAGCGCGGTCTTGTCAATCATCTCTATTAATTATTAAGGGTTAGGGTAAAAAATGCGGAGGAGACTGATGTCCCCTCCGGAATGCTTTTGCAAAGATAATAATTATTTATCGTTTATCTCTTATCAACCCTTTCCCTGAGATGAATTTTAGTTATTAATTAATATTATTTAACTATTATAAGTGATTTTTAACTATATTAATTCTCCATTAATCACACGGAGCAGATTGCCCATGGCAGGATTCTCTTCCACCACCTTGCGCAGGAACTCCTTAGGAGGGAGATGCTTGTTGCTCGGCTGTGCTTCAGCTACTTCTACACGCAGGGTGAGAAGGTCGTTTGACAGAGAGTCGCGAAGGTATTCCAGCAGTCGGGGCATGGAAAGCTCAAACGCCTGAAGCTGGGCGGGATGATCCACTACAATGCGGTAGACATTATTTTCGGCAGGTTGCGGTTTGGCACCGCGCATGGCGTTGACGAGGATGTGGAGGCTGGGATTGCGGACTATAAATTCATTCCAGGCGGCGGCAAATCCCTCAGGATTTATGGGGGCAGAGCGTTGTTCAAGCCGGTTTACAGGCGTATTCCCTTTATCAGGCTTTTCATTAAGTCGAAAGGCGGTTGGGCGGACGGCTCCTTTTGCAGCTCGACGTTGGGGAGGAGCGGGAGCAGCCTGCTGAGGTTGTGGAGCCGGGGCTGTGGGCTTCGGGGCCGGTTCTGCAGGTTTCGGAGCAGTTTCTCTTGGAGATGAAACGGCTTTGGGAGCAGGTGGGGTGGGTGGAGCCGCTGCGGTATGGGGTGTGGATGCCGGATCGTTGAGCGGCAAAGGACGATCCAGTGAGTCAAAAGGGGGTGTGGCAGGCTTTAGAAGCTGACACAGTCGGATGAGTGTGAGTTCGACGAGGAGGCGTTTGCCGGTAGCGGTGCGATAATTGAGATCACAGTCGCTGAGGAGCTTTATGGCAGCATAATACCATTGGGCAGGAAGGAGTTTTGACTGCTCGGCATATTTCCCGGCAATCTCCTGGGATGTTTCCAGCAATGGGAGTGTTCTCGCATCGGCAGCCACCATCAGGTCGCGGATATGTGCGGCAAGGCCGTTGACCAGAAATAAGGAGTCGAAGCCTTTGTCGCGTATCTCCTTATAGATTAAAAGGGCAGTGGTTACGTCTCCTGCCCGGAAAGCGTCTACGAGGCGGAAATAGTAGTCGTAGTCAAGGACGTTTAGATTGTCGAGGGTAGAGCTGTAGGTAATGTTGCCTCGTGATGATGCAGCCACCTGATCGAAAATAGAGAGGGCGTCTCGCATGGCTCCGTCCGCTTTCAGGGCTATGATTCCGAGAGCGTCGCGTTCGGCTGCAATCCCCTCCTCTTTTGCCACATATTCGAGGTGGTCGATCATGTCGTTGACAGTGATTCGTTTGAAATCGTAGATCTGACAACGGCTTAGGATAGTTGGAATCACCTTGTGTTTTTCGGTAGTGGCAAGGATGAAGACCACATTTTTTGGGGGTTCTTCAAGAGTCTTCAGGAAAGCGTTGAAAGCGGCGTTGGAGAGCATGTGGACCTCATCAATGATGAAGACCCGATAGCGGCCGTTCTGAGGCGGCACGTTCACTTGCTCCGTGATAGAGCGTATGTCGTCAACGGAATTATTGGAGGCGGCATCGAGTTCTACAAGATTAAAAGAGTTTCCTCGCTCAATGGCTTTGCAGGATTCGCATACGCCACACGCCTCTCCGTCGGATGTGGGACTGAGGCAGTTGATGGTTTTTGCAAATATTCGGGCACATGATGTTTTCCCCACTCCGCGCGGTCCGCAAAAGAGGTAAGCCTGAGCCAGGCGATTTGAGTCGATGGCATTTTTAAGGGTTGAGGTGAGGGATTTTTGCCCTACTACGGTTTTGAATGTTGCAGGACGATATTTTCTTGCTGAGACTATATATGGTTTCTGTTCTGACATTTCTAAGGAGATGGTTTCAAAGTGCAAATATAACACTTTTTTCCCTCCCTCCGCAACATTATTCTTTTCTATGCGTTAAAAAATAGAAATTCAATAGCCGACATTATCTGATATGACGAAAAGCGCTTTATATACACGTACAGGCGACAGCGGCACCACTTCTCTTGTAGGGGGTGCGCGCGCAGCCAAGGATTGTCCGCGTCTGGAGGCATACGGCACCGTGGATGAGTTTTCATCTTTCCTTGGGGTTGTTCTCTCAATGCCGGATTGTCCGGAGGATATTCGCAGTCAATTGCTGGAGGTGCAGAATATGCTCTTCAATGTGGGAGGGTATCTGGCATGTGAGGTGAAGGAGGGTGAATGTCCCCCTGTATGGGTGCTTTGCGCCAAAGATATAGCCGCTCTGGAGGGATGGATTGACTCTCTGGATGAATTGACTCCTAAGGTGAATGCTTTCGTTCTTCCGGGAGGATGTCTGCTGGCGGCCCATGCTCATGTGGCACGTGCGGTATGCCGTAGGGCGGAGCGACGCATAATAGCCTTATCGGCGCTTGAATATGTCGATCCAATTTTAATAAAGTATATAAACCGGCTTTCGGATTATCTTTTCATACTTGCCCGATATTTCAATCATCAGGCAGGAGTGGAGGAGATAACGTGGAAGCAGGAAAAGAAATAACCATAACTCAAAATCAATAAAACTATGTATTGGACACTTGAACTCGCGTCAAAGCTTGAGGACGCACCCTGGCCTGCAACAAAGGATGAACTTATTGACTATGCGATGCGTAGCGGCGCACCGCTTGAAGTGATAGAAAACCTTCAGGAGATGGAAGATGAAGGTGAAACCTACGAAAGCATAGAGGAGATCTGGCCCGACTATCCCTCCAAAGATGACTTCTTCTTCAACGAAGAGGAATATTAATCTTAATAATCAATTAAAAGCCAGCCATATAAGCAATATAAATATGTTTATGTGGCTGGTGTTTTATGGTCTAGAATAGCCAAATTTGTTTGTATATAATGCATATTTACTCCAGTTTTCTGTTTTGTTTGTATATAATTCATGACGTTTTCTGATATGTGTGAGTGTCTAAAAAATACAAACAAAAAAATGAAGGACTTTATATGAAGGTGACTTTATATGAAAATACACTAAATCTGTGGCACTATGACAACAATGCAAAATAACCAAAGATTTATAATAGATTCGGAGATTGATGCTGATGATGGACTAACTATAAAAGTTTCCATCGAAAAGAACTATATTCCTCAATTCTCTGAAACGTTCTATTCCGTAGAGAAAGTTTATGGGAGAAGATGAGATATTAGCTGAGAATGCGATGAAATCGGCTACCATAAGGCTACTAAAGAATTTTACCGAGATTATCGGTAGGAGTATGAAAATCGATAGCCACATCTACTCTCAAAAGGAATTAGACGATAAATTTGAACTTACGGACAGAAACGTAATCCGAATGTTTGAAAGGATAAGTGGCGTCAGGTTTGACCACTCTAAATTTAAGACCCGCAGGGCGTTTCAAGAATATTTGTCAAAATATTTTAATAAATGACAAATTTGTCAAAAATAATTTAAGTACTTTTAACGTTATACGTATATCAAAGTTAATAGAACCGTGGGCGTAGTGCAACCACCCACGGCAATTTGTTAGACCTCGAAATCGTGTTGCAGCACGATTAGAGTGTGGAGATTACTCATTTTATAAATCCTTGGGGGTATTCTTTACGTTACGAGAAGCCCAAGAGGTAACTTCAGAGACCATAATCGCATCATCAGAATCAATAAATTTTGCGAAATGGTCTCTGACCATTACTGGAGTATTGCTATCAGGCAGGTTCATACACCAAGTCGATTCAAGAATAGGCTTTGCTCCAAGCCTATTAAGTTCATCATATAACTTTTGGTAGTCCTTCTGATTACGCAAATCATATGTCAAAATAAAGAGTTTCATAATCCTTACCTTAGATTTATCTTGTCAAATAATGTTAATTCCCCTTTTATCATGGAGTTGAAGCTCCACCACGTTCAATTACTGCGAAGTTGGCAATCCAGTCCTTCATCCCGAAGGTTTAAGCATGAAGGAGTGCCGATGCACTGAAAACTATATTGCAAATATCGTGCCAATTAGACAAATTTTCAAAAAATATTATAAAAATTTCAAAATCTATGAGATAAATTCATTGTCTTTCCCATCTTTAATACCATATAGGATATGGGTCTGTGTCGAAAAGAGATCAGCTCCACCACAGAGACGCATTGATGTCTCGACTATCAGCCGGGAGCTGTGGCGTAACCGGACTAAAACCGGAAAATACAATCCCAATACCGCACATAAGATGGCCATGGAGCGGAGAGAGCGTATTGTGCGCAATACCGCCCTCAAGCCCGGGGTGCTGGAGAAAGCCATCAGGCTTCTAAAGGAGAGGAGATGGTTCCCTGAACAGATCTCGGGACACCTGAGGAAAAAGGGAATCACAATATCCAAGGAACGTATAGATCAGCATATCAGGCAACATCCGGAGCTTGCCGAATACTGTCACCATAAGATGAAATACAGGAGGCATCAGAAAAACAATACAGGACTGCCGGAAAGTTACTTATACCCGACAGGGTCTCAATACACGACCGCCCAAAGGAAGCAGATGGGAAAAGATTTGGAGACTGGGAGATGGACCTCGTGATCGGCAAGGTGCAGAAAAGCCAGGTGCTGACCCTCTTCGAGAGAAGCAAGAGCTACTTCATGCAGACAAAACTCGAATCTAAGAAACCGAAGGATGTGGCCGACGCCTTCATCCGGCTTCTGAGGCCTTTCAAGGATTCTGTCTATACGATAACCACCGACAACAGCGTGGAGTTCATGGATCATAAAAGGATCTGCAAGGCTCTGAATTGCATTGTATATTTTGCCGACCCATACTGCTCTGGACAAAAGGGTGGTGTAGAGAACATAAACAAGATCTTCAGGGAATTTTCCCCTAAGGGAACTGATTTCAGACTCATTGAGCAGAAGGATATGGACAAGGTGCAATACCAAATCAACGAGAGGCCGAGGAAGAAACTGGACTTTTCAACCCCTAAAATTGAATTTTACAAAATGATTCATTAATTTTGCACTTGCCAGTTGACTCTACACACCTGGGAAAGTTTGAAGATTCTTTTGAAATTAGAGAAAAATTTTGTATCTTTGCATTTGCTTATAACGCGATTTGAAAATGACACCTGAAGCAATACATACGAAAGTCGTTCCATCATTGCAGGCTGCCTTGTGGACGATTGCCTTATTCATCGGAACGGTTAGCTTCCAAAGTATCGGAGATCCTGTTCTTGTGAAGCTAATGAGCGTGTTCATAATCTTTCTGGTGTTCGTCTGGGAGTCAGCGATAATGTTCCTTGACATTAAGAACGCCAATCCCGGTAAAAATTTCGATGGGGAAGTGTTGGGAATCAATTCAAGACTTTTCTTCATTATCCCAATCCCCTTTATCGTAGGTGTACTTTATTACACATATCCGGAATTGAACATATTGTTCTACCTGCTTCTCCCGATAATGGGATGGATAAAATGGGAATATTCATCATTCGCCAACAATATACATCTCCATTTTGTTGATATAAAACCAACCTTTATTCCAAATAAAATAAATGATTGATATGATTCCATTTATAACTTCTGGAGTTTCTTCATTTCTGAATGGCTCTGTATTCCCGGTGCTTTTGGCCGCCGGGGGCATCATTTATTTTGGATGGACTTACTACAGAGCAAACAAGATAGCCAATCGTAATCGAAAGGAAGTGCAGCAGGATATAATCAATCGTGCTACTATAGTACTTCCTAAAAAGGATTACTATGTGGCGTGTGCAGGTAGTAAAGATACAGAAGCCTGTACCAAAGTCTCAGCTATAGATATTCAGCAATGCAATTTCTGTGATTCCAACGGAAAGCCATTAGACCTGTCCTTGTATAATTGCTATGTTGTATATGGTGATTCAATGAAATATGCCGGTATCAACGATAATGACTTCATTCTTGTCCCAAAAGATTTTAATCTTGATTCTCTAAAATCATTCCCTGAGATATTGGTTATAAGGTATCGTGAGCAAAACGAGAACAAACCATTATTCAAAGTGCGCAGGGCATGGTATAGCGGTTCAATCGAAGATGATCTTGTGAAAGCAGCCCAAAGTATAATGGAGATGCCAAAGTTTAACAGGCTCACCCAACAAGAAGGTTACAAAGGTGCTGAATGGATGATTAGAGACCTTCTGGAAAAACGGCTTGTAGACTTCAAGCATAAGTATTTTAAAGGGGGAGAATGCCAAGACCAGTATAAAGATATTGTAATCTCAACGACATTTGATACTGTAAAGAAAGAGATCCACTTCTCTATTCATCCGACTATTCTAATTGTCGGGAATGTTGAGGAATCTTATAATGTTAAATCTTGATAAAGATCTATGAAAAGAGAATGTATCAGTACACCAACTGATACACTCTCGTCATTATAAAACCATAAAACTAAGAATCCAAATTGGACAAAAATGATAAAAAATAATAAGAAAAATTTAAAATCAAGTAGAAACTTGCAAAACAAAAAGAGAGATGTTCCATTTTCCCTCAATGGAAGGTGTTTGTATTCATGAAATGCAATTACCTGTACATGGTTCGATTTTATTACATACTTAATATGTACTTAAGCTTTCAACTGAAGAACTTGGTATTTGGTTCTATAATACAAATGATGAGAATAGAATGTTCGTATCTTCTATGTCTTTTTCAATAAGAAATGGAGAAACATGCTATACCCTAAACCCACGAACGGCAGCACATGATTCAATTAGATTGTCTTCTGCGACAATAATTTATTTTATAATGTTTTTTCTCGGGTCTATTACCCGATATCATCTTTACATGTTTGAATCAATACTTTCAGATAAGAATATTTGGATGATTGGTGAGTTCCTTAAAACACAACCTCCCCAATTTATGAATATACTGTTGTCTAAATTATTATAGACACCAGTCTTTGGTTCGCGTATGCCTCTTCAATCTGAAGGTTATGATGTATTTATCTCAAAAATTAATTGAAATATGCAACTTGACAAATTGTACATAAAGGGTTTTCGGAATTTTAACGAAGCCACTATAAATTTCAATCCCCATTGTCTCATTATTGGTGCCAACGATGTGGGAAAGACAAACTTGATATATGCCCTAAGACTACTATTAGACCGAGGCTTCTCTGATTATGATTTCGAGCTTAAAGAGTCTGACTTTTGTGCATACTCTGATGTTACAGAAGTTATCATTCGTGCATATTTCTCTAATCTTACAGAAGAATGTGTCGTATCACGGTTAGCAGGAAAAATCAGCGATGATGATAAGTTTGTTGTGCAATACAAAGCCAAATTAGAAAACGGTAAAGTCGAATATCAATTCTTTTGTGGCAAAAGTGATGCTGATGTTGATTTGCAGGAAATAGATGCCCCTTTCTATCGAAAATTCATAAACATAAAATATATTGGTAGTAAGCGAGATTTCTGGAATTATATCAACAAGTCTAAGAATGACTTGTTGCTTAAAGCGAAGGCTAATCGTGATGAAGACGTGATTTCGGAAGACGATGCACTTTATGCTGAGATCGAAAGCAAATTAAAGGAAGTCGATGAAAAGATTCCCAATCTCTCCTATGTGAAGAATGCGACGATACAACTTAACGAAGAATTAAATAAACTTTCAATCCATCACAAAGAACAGACTATTATTTTTGACACTTCAACAACTGATGTTGATAAGGTAATATCTGCGGTTTCTGTTACATCTAAACATGGAGACAAGAAACTTTTCATTGGCGGAGAAGGAAGAATCAACCAGATTTACCTTTCACTCTGGGCGTCACAAAATCAACATACCGATATTTCAAACGAAGTATCCATCATCTGTGTTGAAGAACCTGAAGCGTATCTGCATCCACATCAGCAAAGAGAATTGGCTTCATACCTTGGCAGGACATTACCAGGACAAGTAATTTTAACAAGCCATTCTCCATTCATAGTAAGCGAGTTTAGTCCGAATTCAATAATTCGACTCTATAAAGATAAAAATCATCACACTCGTGTAGCATCTAAAGGATGTTCTAAAATAATTGGAGAAAAGTTTGAAGATTTTGGCTATAGAATGAGTGTGATTCCAGCAGAAGCATTCTTTTCAGACTGCGTTGTTCTTGTAGAAGGACCTTCTGAGGAGATATTCTATAAGACTCTTGCCAAGCAGTTAGATATAGATCTTGACCGATTAAATATATCTGTTCTTGATGTTAAGGGCGTAGGGTTCAGTACATATATTAATATCCTTAATTCACTGAGTCTATGGTGGATTGTTAGAACAGATAATGATATCATGAAACTTCCTAAGAAAGAAGAATATAGATACGCTGGTATTGAACGAGGAATTAAATTTTCAGAAGCTTGTGAGATATCAGAAGAAGATTTCAAAATTATTAATTCTGAAAGAGGTAAGATTCATGGTTTCAGAGATAAGGATAATATTCCGGAAGATGTTAGTCATGCAGCCGAGCAACTTATAAACGTTTTGGCAAAATATGACATATTCATAGCAGAAGAAGGTCTGGAGGAAGATTTATATAACAGCCCAATTCAAGATAATCTGAAGGAGTTTTATGGAATAGATTTATCCAAAGAAAAGATAATCAAATTGATGAAAGAACAGAAAGCTGTTAACATGTTTGATTTTCTAAAAAAGCACAAGGATTGTCTGAAATTACTTAAAGATGATAATCTTGCGTTCCCTCTTTTAGCAGCAAAAGCATATATTGAAAGTACATATGGAACCTACGGAAGTTCAAAGACACATCATTGATAATCCTGGAAACACCGTTGTTCTTGCTTCTCCTGGAAGCGGGAAGACATTTGTGCTTTCAAGAAAAATCAGGAATGCCTTAAGCAGGGATGACATTCAATCATACCAAGGCGTAATCGCAATAAGTTATACAAGAAAAGCTTCAGCCCATTTGAAAACTCGTACTTTAGGAGAGGGTCTTTATGAAAAGAATTCTTTTTTTGGTACAATCGACAATTTTTGTCTCACCCAGATTATAATCCCATTCGGAAGTTATCTGTTTGGAAATCCACCAAAAGAGTTGGATATTATCAATATAAACGATTTGCCTAAAAATCAACAATCTCTTTTTGAATGGATAAGGGAAATACATCCGGATTTCAACAATGTACAGTCCTCACAAATAGATGATATTTCCAACCTTTTCCAATTAGGATATCTTCTAATTGAAAGTCTGGAATTAATCGGTTTATATCTGATTAGAAACTGTGTAGCTTGCCAAAAGTATCTAAAAGCACGTTTCAAATATGTGTTTATTGATGAATATCAGGATGCTGATACCTATACACATGATATCTTTATTTCCTTGATATCTTTAGGAATGAAAGGTATAGTGGTCGGTGATGTAAATCAATCCATCTATGGATTCGCACATAAGCACAGTCGCTTTTTAACAGAGTTGGAATCAAATCCAAACTTTACAACCTTTAAACTTGCGCAGAATTTCAGATGCTCGGTCCCGATTGTAAACTATTCAAATCGATTATTGGATTCGAATAGTTCATTGTTAGAGACAGATGAAGATGGTGTCATATTAGCTAGGATAGAAGGTGATGAGACTGATACTGCTGCATATATAGATAATCACATCTCCGAAATATGCAGTAGTTTAAAAATTGAAAATTTAAGCGACGTAGCTATTCTTGTAAAAAATGGAAGGACACAGAAAATAATAAATACATCTCTGAGTACAAAACATAGGCTTGTAGAGACTACTACGTTAGATATGGATTTAAATCCAAGGTCTCATCTATATGCACAACTTTTAAGTTATTATTTTGACAATAAAGCGACATTCTTCAGCATTTTAGATGAATATGTGGATTATGAAAATCTTAACAACTCATTTAAGAAAAAATTAAATTCCTTGAAGAATCTCATTCGCTCGATAGAAATAGAACATATCAACAAACTTACGACATTATTCCAACAGATCGCAAATATATTACTTCCCAAAATTCCTGAAAGAGAGTCGTTGGATAAATTAAATGAGGTGTTTTGTAACCCGCAAATGCTTAACTCGTATTTACCAGTGAAAAAAGATGAGATTCAACTGATGACTTTGCACAAATCCAAAGGATTAGAATTCGATTTGGTATTCCATTTGAACATGAGCGATTGGGAGTTGCCATACAAAAAAATTAATAATAATGATTTTAATAATCCAGAATATCCTACTTGGGAACAGGATTTAAATTTGCATTACGTGGGAATAACAAGAGCAAAGAAAGCTTGTATACTTGTAAGAGGGACATTAAGGACAAATTCTTATGATCAATTGAAAAAAGCAAATGATTCCGAATTCCTCTCTTTGAACAATTTGGATCTGTTGCGTAAGGAAATCAATATTCCCAAATGATACGCTGTCTTCACACATCTGAACTGCATTTTAGTAGTAAGTGTCCAGAAATGACGTGTCAGACAGAATCAAAAAATGGGCTTCACGCACCCTCGATCGGTCGGTTTTTTTCACTGTTTTGGCTGTTTTAACTCCTTTGAGGGGCAATAATGATACTATTTTATTATCCAATCATCCTTGGGAATCACTTTGAAAACTGAATGGATATGCTCCGGAATACGTAATTTGTTTGTAGAATTTGTTTGTATATTCAGCTTTAGACGTGTATTTAGTTGCAGTATTTGTTTGTGTTTACTCCTCGATGCATTATTTGTTTGTATATGTTTGTATAGTAAGCATTAACTCAACTACACCTTGCGATAAGTTGAAGTATATAATATAGTAA
>CAMWSM010000018.1 GCA_947176915.1 uncultured Porphyromonadaceae bacterium
GGATTGCGGAGCAATCCCCTCCCAAGCATTACGGACCCCCTCCCAAGCATTATATTCCTTCAAACTTTTATGCTGCACCCTCTTTTAATTTCATTCTAAATGTGCAGTAAGAGCAGAGGAATTTAGTTTTTGATATGTGAAGAATATTTTTTTTGATATTAAATATGCGTAATGTCAAGAAAATTTTTTAACTTTGTATATTAAAGAAACTCTTCTTACACATACCTATGGCAGACATCAAAGCGATTAAGGAAGCATTGAAATATAATTTCGGCTTCGACAATTTTAAAGGGAATCAGCTCGAAATCATCAACAGTCTTCTCGACGGAAACGATGTTTTTGTGCTCATGCCCACAGGCGGCGGCAAATCCTTGTGCTACCAGTTGCCCGCCTTAATGTCGGAGGGTACTGCCATAGTCATATCGCCTTTGATAGCGCTGATGAAAAATCAGGTTGATGCGATGAGGCATTATGGAGAGGATGACGGCATAGCTCATTTCCTGAACTCCTCATTAAATAAAGCTGCGGCAGATAAAGTTAAGACGGACGTTTTGGAAGGACGGACGAAATTGCTTTATGTCGCTCCGGAATCCTTCACCAAGGAGGAGACAATGAATTTCATGCGTTCAGTCAATATTTCATTTTATGCCGTAGACGAAGCTCATTGCATTTCAGAATGGGGTCATGATTTCCGTCCTGAGTACAGGAGAATACGGTCAATAATAAATGAGGTGGGCACGCGTCCGCTGATAGCACTGACTGCTACTGCTACGCCGAAAGTGCAGCATGACATTCAGAAAAATCTTGGGATGCTTGATTCCAAAGTGTTTAAGTCAAGTTTTAACAGAGATAACCTATATTATGAGGTTAGGCCGAAGACCAAAGATATAGATCGGGAGATAATCCGTTACATAAAATCGAATGCGGGTAAATCCGGCATAATCTATTGTCTGAGCCGAAAGAAAGTTGAGGAACTGGCGGAGACTCTAAAAATAAACGAAATATCCGTATTGCCTTATCACGCGGGGATGGATTCTGCCACCCGGTCAGAAAATCAGGATGCTTTTCTGCATGAAAAGGTTGACGTTATAGTGGCTACTATAGCATTCGGAATGGGGATTGACAAGCCCGACGTCAGATATGTCATTCATTATGACATACCTAAAAGTCTGGAAGGATATTATCAGGAGACAGGACGCGCCGGCAGAGATGGAGGCGAGGGAAAATGTTTGACATTCTATACTAATAAGGATCTGCAGAAACTTGAGAAACTGATGCAGACAAAGACAGCTACTGAGCAAGAGATTGGGAGACACCTGCTTGCAGAGACAAAGAATTATGCTGAGTCGTCGGTATGCCGTCGAAAAATTCTATTACATTATTTCGGAGAGCAATATGAAGCAGACAACTGCGGCAATTGCGACAATTGTTTAAATCCCAAAACACAAGTGGAAGCTAAAGAAGAACTTTGCGCCGTCATCGAGACGGTAATGGCACTAAAGGAGAAGTTTGCCCCTGAGTATGTGGTGAATGTGATGATCGGTCGCCCCACTGACGAGGTGAGGAGCCATCATCATGATGAGATTGAGGAATTTGGATGCCTCTCTAACGCTGATGAAAAAATGTTGTCTACCGTAATCCGTCAGGGAGCGATAGCCGGCTATCTTTGCATGGATGTGGAGAACATCGGAAATGTCAAGGTAACAGCCAAAGGAAAGAAATTCCTTAACAAACCGGTTTCGTTCAAGATAGTGGAAGATAATGACTTCAGCGATATTGAGAATGAGCCGCAGATAAAGGGAGGAGCCTCCTGTGCAGCCGATCCTGTGCTGTATTCAATGCTGGTAGATCTCCGAAAGAAAATGGCAAGGAAACTTAATCTTCCTCCTTATGTTATCTTTCAGGAGCCATCGCTGGAAGCGATGGCAACCACTTATCCGATTACTATTGACGAGTTGGCAAACATTCCGGGTGTAGGTGTTGGTAAGGCAAAAAGATATGGCGAGGAGTTTGTAAAGTTAATCAAGCTCCATGTAGATGAAAATGAGATTGACCGCCCGGAGGATATTAGGGTAAGGACGATGGCAAACAGCAGCAAACTGAAAATCTCAATAATACATGCCATCGACCGAAAGATTGATCTTGAAGAACTTGCCGAGAGCAAGGGTCTTGAGTTCGGAGAACTTATCGACGAACTTGAGGCAATTGTTGATGCAGGCACTAAAATAAATATAGATTATTTCCTTAACGAAATCATGGATGAGGATCATGAACTCGACATAATTGACTATTTCAAGGAGAGCGAGGAAGATGATCTCGAAGCTGCTATTCAAGAACTCGGAGATGAGTTTTCGGAAGAGGAGATACGTCTTGTCAGGGTAAAGTTCCTTTCCGAGATGGGTAACTGATAAAGGATAGGGATTATTAATTCAAATCAGAAGATGAAGAACAGAATAATAGTAGGCGCCGGACTGACGGCTTGCCTCGCGGCATGGGCTGCCAAAGATCCCGTGGTGATGACTGTTAACGGTGTGAATGTTCCGTTGTCGGAATTTCAATATTTATACCATAAAAACAGTAGACAGCAGCTTGCTCCTCAACCTCTCGATGAGTATGTCGGGATGTTTGAGATTTACAAGTTAAAGGTTGCAGCAGCTAAAGAGGCAGGACTTGACACATTGGAGTCTTTCCGGAACGAGATGGCTCAGTATCGACGCGAACTGGCTGCTCCTTATCTGACTGACTCCCTTTTGATAAAAAAATTTGCGGAGGAATACGCTTCTCGTCAGGCAGAGGAAGTGGAGGCTTCCCACATAATGTTGTTTAAGACAAGAGATGCTGATAAAAACCGCGAGTTACGCTCGCGTCTTGATTCCATAAGGACGTCATTGCTCAATGGAGGAGACTTTTCGGAGGTAGCTCAGAATGTTTCAGAAGATCCTGCAGCCAAGAACAATAAAGGATATTTAGGATATATTCCTGCAGGGAGGTATCCCTATTCTTTTGAGACAGCCGTATGGACACTCCCCGAAGGAGTTCTGTCGGAAGTGGTTGAATCTCCCGTAGGCTACCACCTTATAAAGGCAGGTAAACATAGAAAATCGCGTGGCAAGGTTGAGGTTTCCCACATAATGACTATGGTGCCTCGGAATGCCTCGGCAGACCAACAGGAGGAGGCTAAAGTCTTAATCGACAGCCTGTATGAAGTTGTATCCACTAATCCGGCAGTTTTCGCTGAGATAGCCGGCAAATATTCCGCTGATCCCGGCTCTGCCCGTCAGGGTGGTCGTCTGCCTGTGTTCGGAGCCGGAGAGATGGTGCCTGAGTTTGAAGAGATGTCCTTCTCTCTGAAACCGGGTGAAATCAGCCGCCCGGTCAGGAGTCAATATGGCTGGCATATAATCAATAAGATACGCAATGTTGCCCTTCCGGATGAAGAGGAGTCGGAACAGATTATCCTGCGAAGAATTTCAAATCCCCAGGATGAGAGGGCAAAAATAATGAAATCTCGCCAGACAGAATCTCTTTCTTCCAAGCATAAAGGAAAAATGAATGAAAAGGTGCTTGGAGATGTAGTGGCAGCAGCAAAGGAAAACGGATTGGATTCACTCTTTTTCGCCAGGTTTGAAAGTTCGGCAGAGGGAGCAGCGCCACTTTTCACTGTGGAAGGGAAAAAATATCCGGTCAGCAGTTTCATTAAAGAGATGGAGGGAGCCAGGGGGATTTCCGGAGAGATGTCGGAGTTAATCCTTCAGAATGCTGCTGACAATTACTATAACTCAAAGCTCGTGGATGCTGAGGAGGAATGGCTCTATAAAACCGAGGCTGACTACAGGAATCTTCTTAATGAATATCATGACGGGACTCTTCTTTATGAAATAAGTGTGGATAAAGTATGGAATAAGGCATCTTCTGATGAGGAGGGTCTTGGGAAATTTTTTGATTCCCATAAAGAAGATTATTCATGGAGTGAGCCTCGTGTGAAAGCGTGTCTTGTGCAGGCGGTCAACGATTCTGTGGCCTCTGAAATAAAGTCCATGTTGACCAGCCGGCCTCTTGAGGCTGCCATTCAGATGATAAATAAGGAATTCAATGGCAAGGCTAAAATTGAGAAGGTTTTAGTGGCAAAAGGACAGAATCCGATTGTAGATAATCTTTACTATGGTTTGAATTCCAAATCCGCTTCAAGTTCCAAATATCCGAGTGCTTTCCTCTTTAATGCGAAAGAACTTAAGGTGCCCGAGGATGTGTCTGACGTAAGGGGAGCTGTAGTGAGCGATTATCAGAATGAACTCGAAAAAGAATGGATTGAGGAGTTGCGCGCGAAATATCCGGTAAAGGTAAATTCAAGTCAACTAAAGAAAGTGAAGAAATAAATTGATGCGCAGAAAGTCGCTGTTAATAGGAGGGTTGATAGTCTTTTTTATTCTGATTTCGGCATGTGGAAAAAAGAAAATGCCGGTAGAGAATGAAGAGGAGATATTGCTATCTGTTAATGGGGAGAATCTGACTCTTAATGACGTTGTGAACCGTATTCCGGTAGGCATAGAGTCGGAAGACAGCATAGCCTTGTTTGAGGATATTGTTGACACGTGGGTATCGGAGCGTGTTTTGGCTCAAATGGCAGAAAGCAAGATTCCGAATATGGAGGAGATAGAGCGTCGGGTGAGTTCATTCCGAAATCGGCTTATTGTAAAGGAATATCTCCGCCAAATGAGAGAAGGCAGAGAAATCAAAGTTTCTGACGACAGTGTGAGACATTTTTATGAACTTCATAAGAATGAAATGCTTACGGAAGTGCCCCTTGTGAAGGGTATTTACTTGAAAGTGTCCTCCTCATCGGAAAAGCTTGATGAGATTCGCCATCATATAACGAATGCTTCTGAAGAGAGTATTGACAAGCTTGAGAATCATTACGGCAGAGAGGCTTTGCAATATGATTATTTTGCCAATGTGTGGGTTGACTGGCAGACGATAGCGGATTTGATTCCTTACAGATTTTATGATCCGGACGCTTTCCTTCAGTCTACACGTGATTTTGAGACCTCTTATAACGGGTCTACCTATCTGTTGCATATAACCGATTATCTTCCAGGCGGAAGTGTGCCTCCGTTTGAATATGCCCAAGGAAAGATTCGGGCAATAATGGAACAGATAAAGATTTCCAGTTATGAGGATCTTCTTGTTGAATCGCTTGTAAAAAAAGCATTGAAGGAGGGCACTCTTGTCAGAAAGAGCTATGATCCCATCACACGAAAAATGATAAGCCAACATTCAAAAGAAAATAAAAAATAATGAATAAGAAGAGACTAATATTTCCAATAATAGCAATTGGTATGCTGGGTGGAATGTATGCCTTTGCCCAACCCAAAAATAATGTCATTGATGAAGTGGCGTGGGTTGTTGGCGACGAAGCAATCTTCCGATCTGACATAGAGGATATGTATCAGGAGATGAGACAGTCAGGAACCCTTATCCCCGGTGATCCTTACTGTGTCATCCCGGAACAGCTTGCTGTGGAAAAACTATATCTTCATCAGGCAAAGCTCGACACAATTGAAGTGTCGGAGAGCAATGTCAGGGCACGCGTTGAGCAGCAGATAAACAATTTTATCAATCAGCTTGGATCAAAAGAGAAAGTAGAGGAATATTTCCATAAGTCCATTCCTATGCTTCGCGAGTATTATGTGGAATATATGCGCAATAACGCCATCGTTCAGGAGGTTCAGAAAAGTCTGACGGAAGGGATAAAGGTAACCCCAAATGAAGTCAGAAAATATTTTAACTCACTTCCGGCAGACAGCATACCCTACGTTCCTATGAAAGTCGAGACTCAGATTATCAGCCTCAATCCGGTCATTCCCCGTCAGGAGATAGAAGATGTCAAGGCACGTCTCCGGGAATATGCCGACCGAGTTAATCGCGGGGATGCCGATTTCTCTACTCTCGCAATCATGTATAGCGAGGATGGAAGTGCGATGCAGGGTGGAGAATTGGGCTTCCGTCCAAAATCAGCCTATGTTCCTGAGTTCGCTAATGTAGCCTTCAACCTCAGCGACCCGAAGAAGGTCTCAAGGATTGTTGAGACTGAATATGGTTATCATATAATACAGTTGATAGAAAAGAGGGGAGAACAGGCAAATGTCCGTCATATTTTACTTACTCCGAAGGTAAGCTCAAAAGACCTCAAGGAGGCCACCAATCGTCTTGATTCGATCAGAAAGGAGATTGTCGGGGGAGCTTTCTCTTTCGGAGAGGCTGCCGGAGTGCTATCGCAAGATAAGGACACCCGCAACAATAATGGAGTCATGATAAATGAGAACGACCGCAGCAGCAGGTTCGAGATGCAGGAACTTGCTCCCGAGATTTCACGGAGAGTAGAGAGCATGAGTCCGGGCGACATAAGCGAAGCGTTCGTAATGAAGAATAATAAGAACAAGGATGTGGCAGCAATTGTCAGGTTGACGAATCGAATACCGGGACACAGGGCAAATCTTTCTGATGACTACAATCTCATAAAGAAGATGTATGAAGATCATTGTCGTGAGGAGATTCTCAAGGAATGGCTGGAGAAGAAAATCAAGGAAACATACGTCAGAATCGAGGACGGGTGGAATAATTGTGAATTTCGTTATAATGGCTGGGTGAAAGCCTATAATTGATAACTTTATAAAGCTAAGTCGCTACATACAAAAATACAGATGAGGATTAATCTTCACGACCGTCGTTATCTTACTGCCGCCGTCTTATCTTTGACGGTGGCAGGATTTGCTTTCAACCTGGGGAGTAAGGCATACGCCCAGCAGGTAAAAAAGAAAGAGGCACAGAAAAAGGAGGAGACATATACTCGTCCCAAGCCGACGCGCCCCATACAGCCTGAAGTGCCTTCTGCCAATAGATACAGGCAGGATAAGATATTTCTTGAATATGCCGATAGCCTTTTCAGGGTCGAAAACAGATTTGATACGGTTGAAAAACAGATAGTGAAGGGTAATGTTAAATTCCGTCAGGCCGGAATGTGGATGTATTGTGATTCTGCCTATTATTACCCTACCTTAAATTCCATGGATGCCTTCGGGCATGTCAAGATGGAGCAGGGAGATACTCTTTTTGTGTATGCTGACAAGCTTTTTTATGAAGGGAATGAACGTCTGGCAAAACTCCAGAACGGACCTTCAAGGGATAAGGTGAAACTAATTAACCGTGATGTTACGCTGACTACAGACAGTCTTGACTATAGCCTGGCCCTGGAATTGGGATGGTATTCACGTTGGGGGACGATAGATGATAAGGTGAATACTCTCACCTCGCTATATGGCGAATATTCTCCGGGAACCAAAAAGGCAGATTTCTACCATGATGTGGTTTTGGTGAATAATCGGGATGGCTACACCATGCTGACCGATACCCTGTATTATAACACTGATACCCATATAGCGAGGATAGAGAGCCGCACCACCATTCAGGGTAAAAATGATACCATCATAACCACTCGTGGTCTTTACGACACTCAGCTTGGAAATGCCGAGTTGATGAGCAGGTCTATGATAGTGCATAAGGATTCCAATAATAATGTTACCACCTTAGAGGGGGATTCAATAATTTACGATAAAGCCACGAGGATAAGTCGCGCCTATATGTTCAATGATCCGGCAAAACATGGAATGCCGATGGTGTTGACAGATACCGCCCATAAAATAACTCTAATAGGGGGATATGGAGTTTATAATGACTCTACACGTGAGGCATTAGCCACTGTCTATCCTCTATTGATGGAGTACTCTCAGACGGATACTCTCTTCTTGCGTTCAGACACTATCCGGACCTATATCATCACGGAGATGGTAGAGGCATCGAGGAGATGGACAAAATCAGGACTCCCTGAGAAAGACGGAGTGCCTATCATTCGTGCTGATTCCGGTCTTTTATGGATTGATCCGCTCGTATTCAGCCTGAGTGCCCCAATGGAATCATTGCCAATGAGCATGCTTGCCCAGGCTGCTCCAAAAAAGGAGGCGCAGACGGTGGTCGAAAAGAATGAGCCTCAGATCTCTGACATGCAGGAGACATTGGCAGTGGAATCTGAAGAGGAGGAACCGGAACAGCCTGAGCAGGAAGAGGGTTTAGCTGAGGATGAGGAAAAATTTCCGGAAGATGCAGGAAAGATAAGAAATTCAACGGACAGTCTTCAGATGACCCGAGACTCAATTCCTCTAATTCCAAAGGAATTTCATGTTGCGCTTGCCTATCATAGGGCGCGCTTCTTCAAGCAGGATATACAGGGTGTGGCTGATTCAATTGTGTTTGTCGAGTCAGACTCCATGATGTATATGTTCCGTAAGCCCATAGTATGGAGCGGAGAGCGTCAGGTGACCGGAAACAGAATTGACGTGCATTTCAATGACTCTACAGCTGATTGGGCGGAGCTTCCTGAATCAGGCATGATGTCGGAATATATAGATGAGGATTTCTACAATCAGTTGGCCGGGAAAAAACTTGTTGCGTATTTTTCCGGAAACGGATTGAAAAATCTTGACGTGTCAGGAAACGTAGAGGCTATTTTCCTTCCGCAGGAAAGTGATTCAACCTACAACAGGATAGTAAATGCAGAAAGTTCTTTCCTTAGTATAGATCTTGATGGCAATCAAATGGAGCGATTGAAGATGTGGCCTGAAGTAACAGGCACGGTTACACCCTTGTTCCTTGTGAAGCGCTCTCAGATGTATTTACGTAATTTTCATTGGTGGGAGTCATTGCGTCCTGTTCGGGAATGGTATGGCGACCGTGTCAGATGGCAGGATAATTTAGGTGAGGTTCCGGATGAACTGGAGCGCTATTTCCTCGCCCCTTCTGATTTTGGTGAGCCAAAGACCTTCTCAGCTACACGTTTTGTGCGGCCTGCCACCTCTCTTACCGTAACTGACGAAACCATTGCATTAGAGGAGCCGGCACCCAAATCGCTGGAAAGCGATTTGCCTGATGATGCGACATTAAAAAGTGTGGAGAAGTCGGAAAATGATCTATCAAAAATGAAAGAGGAGGCTGAAAAGGAAAATAGCGAGATAGAGAGAGCGGTAGAGAACGAGGAGGAGAGTCAGAAAGAGAATCCGGAAAAGGAGAAAACAGTGACCAACACAGTGAAGGAGAAAGAGGAATGAGTGATATTATAAGACTGTTGCCGGATTCAGTAGCCAATCAGATAGCGGCAGGGGAGGTGATTCAACGTCCTGCCGCCGTTATAAAGGAATTGGTTGAAAATGCTGTTGATGCCGGCGCAACCGATATTCGCATATACCTGAAAGATGCCGGGCGCACATTGATTCAGGTGGTGGATAACGGGAAAGGAATGAGTGAGACAGATGCGAGAATGTCTTTTGAACGTCATGCCACATCCAAAATTTCTACGGCGGCTGATTTATTTGCATTGTCTACGATGGGTTTCCGTGGGGAAGCTCTTCCATCAATATGCGCTATATCCCAGGTGGAGATGAAGACGCGGCCGGAGGAGGCGTCAATAGGCACGCGGCTGGTCATCAACGGATCGCATGTTGAGACTCAGGAGCCGGTTGTCTGCGATAAGGGGACAAATATTATGGTTAAGAATCTTTTCTTCAATACTCCTGCAAGAAGGAAGTTTCTTAAATCAGATAATGTCGAGACTTCAAATGTGATGCGTGAGTTTGAACGCCTTGCCCTTGTCAACAATAATATCAGGATGAGTATTGACACGGGAAGCAGAGTCATCGAACTGCGCGCCGGCACTTTCAAACAAAGGATAGGGGATATATGGAAGAATAATCTTGATCTTCATCTACTCCCCATCAATGTTGACACTTCGTTGATAAAGATTACCGGTTTTATTTCCCGTCCGGAATATGCTCGCCGGAGAAATCCGCTGCAATATCTGATCGTAAACGGAAGGAACATGCGTCATCCGTATTTTCATAAAGCCATAATGAATTGTTATGAGTCTTTGATTGCAGCCGACACTCAACCCTGTTATTTTCTCAAATTTGACGTTGACCCATCTTCAATTGACGTAAATATACATCCAACAAAGAATGAGATAAAGTTTGAGTATGAGCAGGAGATATGGCCCATACTTCAGGCATCCGTAAAAGCGGCTTTAGGAAAATACGGTGCAGTCCCTTCGATTGATTTCAATAGTGATGTATTGCCCGTTGATCCGCTCCCGGAGGGGGAACTCCCTGAACAGCCCACACTGGATATTCCGGAAAACTATAATCCGTTTGCAGCTGTCTCTCCGGGAAACTTTGACGGGGGAGAATTTTTAGGGCGCAGTTCTTCGTCATCTGCCAAGTGGAATAAGGGAAACCGGAGGGATGATCAAAGAGTCTCAAACTGGGATAAGCTTTATTCTGAATTTATACGAGGAAAGAGAGAGGAGGAGAAGTCTTTTTCAGAAATTGAGATAAAGGAGGAAGAGGATTCCGATGTTCCGCTTCCGGGATTGGGAGAGCCTACGGTTGTCAGTAATTTTTGTCTGCAGCATGCATCCCGTTACATCATCACTACTTCTCGCGAGGGTTTAATGGTTATTGATCAATATAGAGCGCATGTGAGAATCCTCTTTGATCAATATATGAAAAAGGCGGCACAGGGGGGGCTTGTTTCCCAGGGAGTATTGTTCGCTGACACATTGACTCTTGATCCTGAACAGAGGGAGGTCTTGAAAGATGTGGCTGATGAATTGACCGGAATGGGTTTTGCATTGGAATATGAAGAGGAGGATAAATGGAAAATCACCGGTGTGCCCGCAATTCTCAAGAATGCCGACCCCAGGGATTTGATTTATAAAATAATCGAATCCATAATGGAGAATAGTGAGAATTATGGAAACGAGGGGCTAAATCCTGCTGAACTTACGGAAAAGATAGCTCTTGCTATGGCACGTTCATCTGCCATACCCCGGGGGAAAAAATTGTCGGATGACGAAATGGAGCATCTGGTGGGCGAATTGTTTTCTCTTCCGAATCCTCTATACACCCCTAATGGAAACAGAATATATTATCTTTTGGATGATAATAAACTCCAATCCTTTTTCAGATAAAAGCATTTACCCTCCGCCAATCACTGATTGCCGGAGGGTAAATGCTTTTATTATGCTGTTGCTCTCTACAGACTTGTTGCAAGCACGAGCACAATACCGAAAATTATAAGAAGAGTGTTTGACACGGCGTATGTTATCGTATATCCTAATGCAGGCACAGAACTGCCGAGCCTTTCCTGCACTGCTCCTAATCCGGCGGTTGTTTTTCTTGCGCCAGCACAGCATCCTAAAGTAACGGCAGGATGAAATTTGAATAGCTTATGCCCAATCAGGATTGCCAGGAATAGCGGTACAAGGGTTACAATCAATCCGGCGATAAATATTTTTGGTCCCACTTCCGAGAAAGCGTTGATGAAGGAGGGTCCGGACGCAATGCCTATAACGGCTATATACATGTTAAGACCCAGATTATTGAATACCCATAATGAGGCTTTCGGTATGGAGCCGAAAACCGGACGTTTCGCCCTGAGCCATCCAAGAATCAAACCTGCTACCAATGCACCTCCGCTGGCGCCCAGACTTACGGAGACAGCACCGAGTTTAATTGCCAAAGCTCCCAACAGACCGCCAAGTAGAATGCCGAGTCCTACAAAGACAAAGTCAGTGGCAAGGGTGCGTGGGTCAGCATATCCGATCTCTCCGGCAGCTCGGTCAAGATGGCGTTTTATTCCTACCAGTTCCACAACATCTCCCGGTTTGATTATTGCTCCGTCAAGAGGATTCAGAGCCACGTCATTCCTAACTATTTTCTTAATATCCACTCCATCCATCCAAGGCTCCTCGATCATGTTGTGAACAGTAGTCTCTTTGAATTTCTTGGACACTGTTACATCCACATCCTCCACCTGAAATGTCAGTATGTCTATTCCTGCTACTTCTTTACCCAGCCAATCATGATCGCCCACAATCATCTCCCTGCGTGCTGCAATTGCCACTACGTCACCGGGATTAATCAGAGTGTCCGGTTTTATGTCGTCGATTATGGAGCCCTCGGAGATTCTCTTGATTCTTTCAACTGTGATACGTCTCCCTGATTCGTGAAATTTCATTATTAGTTGCTCAACGCTGCGGGGAATTTTCATCCATTCTCCGGAGGCTGAAAAAGCACGGAAAGCAACAGGGCGGCACGCATTGAAACTTGCCGGATTATTGCCACTGCCGACAGGACTTAGTGTTTTTTCAAGTTCACGCGTCATTGCCTTCACTTTATCAAGGCCGCCCATCATTGCCGGACCGACATAGCCTAAAAGCCATACAGCACCGAGAGTGCCGAAGACGTAGGTCATGGCATAACAAACCGGTATTGCATCCACCATACTTTTAATATGCTCCGGCTCTCCTGAGAGAGAATTGACAGTATCTTCGGCTGCCCCGACTACAGGTGAGGCTGTCGACGCTCCAGCCATCATGCCGGCGGCTTGTCCGGGATTTAATCCGAACCAGAAGGAGACGCCGATTGAAACTCCCAAAATTAGGATGCAGACCACTACGGCGAAAATCACCTCTTTCAATCCCTCCCCTTTTAAAGACTTGAAGAACTGCGGACCCACACTGTAGCCTATGCAGAAAAGAAAGAGAAGAAAAGATACTGATTTCAGGGGACCGCCGACGGAAATATCAAGTTGTCCCACAAGCACTCCGACAATAAGCACTGCCGTAACTGTGCCGAGAGCAATCCCCTTTACCTTAATTTTACCCAGCCAGAATCCAAGACCGATAGTAAGGAACACAGCAAGAGCCGGAGTATGCCTTAAAACATCTACAAACCACATATAAATATTTTTAAATTAGATTAAGCGGAATCAATAATTTATGCGAATGGATAAATATGTATAGGAATAAAACAATAATAAAGGTAAAAATGTTAATAAAATATAATGAAGTTGTTGAAACTTTATAAAAAACTTCTATTAAGGGAGTACAAATGCACTCAAAATAAATCAGAAATAATGGAACCAGAGTTACGCAGTAAACAAGAGAAGTTACGCAGGTATTTTGTATTTTTTGTTTCGCTTTTCATCATGTCGTTTGGAGTAAGCCTTGTTACGAGGTCGCTTGTAGGCACATCTCCGATTTCAAGTGTCCCATACGTATGGAGTATCAATACGGCTCTATCTATGGGTACTTATATTATTATACTTAACGCAATTCTGATAATAGCACAATTGCTGATGCTTGGCAGGAAAGGCATAAAGGAGAGCAGGGTAGAGTTGCTTATGCAGATCCCCGTATCCCTCCTGTTCGGTGTGTTCATAGATATTACCATGGCTATCCTCTCATCCTGGCATCCTACGGCTTATTATCAGCAGTTGATATCCTGTGTAGTCGGATGTTGTATAATGGCTCTCGGCATTTCTTTGGAAGTTGTGGCGGATGTCTGTATGAATTCAGGTGAATATGTTCTTCATATAGCTTCAAAGAAATTAAAAAAGGAATTCGGGACTATGAAGATAATGTTCGATGTTACGTTGCTTCTTATCGCAGTGGGATGTTCATGGATTTTCGCAGGGAGGATAGATGGAGTCAGAGAAGGGACAATTATCGTTGCAATCCTTACAGGACCGATGGTAAGATTAATCCGTCCACGTCTTCGTTTTATCGATCGTTGGGAAGAGGCTCCGACAAAGAGGGAGGATAGACTTTCTGATTCAATACTTGTCGGAGATACGAAAGAGAGGGAGACATATCCTGTAATAACCATAGGACGGGAATATGGAAGCGGCGGTCACGAGATAGGGGAGTTGATCGCCAAAGAGTTGGGCATACCATTTTATGATAATTCCATGATGGAGATGGTAGCTAAAGAAACAGGACTGAGTGAACAGATTGTACGCGACTATGATCAGCGCTTGCCTCATTCCTTATTATTTGAAATGATTGTAAAACCTCATTCACTACCTCTTGATGGAAGTCTGTCGATGAAAGATGCACTGTTCGTTGCTCAAAGCCGGGTGATTCGCCGTCTGGCGAGTGAAGGACCATGCGTGATTGTCGGCAGGTGTTCTGACTATGTATTGAAAGACAATCCCGACTGCGTGCATATTTTCCTTCATGCCTCTCCCGAGTATAAGGCGAAGAGAGCGGTTGAGGAATATGGCGTTAGTGCGGAAAAAGCCTCCGCTGTTGTCTCTCAGTTAAACAATGTGCGAAGAAACCATTATTCCTACTATACCGAGCAGACATGGGGCGATCCACACAATTATCACGCAGTGTTTGACACCTCCAAGCTCTCCCCCGAAACCATTGTGAAATCAGTCAGCAATATGGTGAAAAGATAAAACAGACTTTACCATTATTATTAGAGTGAGTCTAGTCAGACCAGTCAGATGAGTCAGACAGGTCTGACCTGTTTGACTCATCTGTTCCTGTTTCTGTTTCTGTAATCTATTCTTGCCTTTGTCATCTGTTCTCTTATCCCTCCCTTCTCAAGAAACATTTTCTGTTGCTTCTCAATCAATCTTCTCAACATATAGGTTGCCTGATTGATCAGAGTTACACATAAATTGCAAATCTCTTCATTCGTAAGGCGTGGAAGAAGTTCGGAATAATGCTTCATTATAGCCTCACTCTTGCAGTATTCTCGTAATCGATCATAACGTGGATGATCTTTCGTCCATAGAACAAGTTTTCTTACTCTAAGATAATCCTCATAATCTATTAGCAGTTCCTCCAGACTGGCTTTGGCAACGTTGGTCAGTTTTATTTCTGTCTCCGAAGAAGTTGTTGATGCTTTGCTCCCTTCGGCAATATTCTGCTTGCCTGAACGCGCTGCCTGAATCATCTGATCGATTGTCCGGTCTCCTTTATTGAGATAATTATGTGCAAAAAAATATGTAACGTCATAAATAATCTCAGCAATCCTATAAACTATAAGATTTCTATAACCTCCTTTATTCTGAAGAAACGTATCTGCACTCATGATTGGAAAATTTCCTCAAAGATAATGAAATATATTAGAAATAAATCTAACTTTATAAAAAATTTCCAACCCTATTCTCAATTGGCAACTGAAAAATTAGCGCTTTTCCGGAAGAAGACTTTTGTAGTTGATTCAAAATTCTGCTTTTCTCTCGTCATCATATCCTCTTTGAGCGTCTTGTTTATGTTATTTATAATTTCCATTAGAATTTCTTTCTTTGCTCATGTCAGATGATGCCGATGGAGTTGAGGAAGATGAGGAAAATTGCTGCGGGACATATCCATTTAAGGAAGAAGATCAGAACAGGGAAAATACGGAATGCGTATCTGCCGTTGTTTGTGAGTTCTTTTTTGAGAAGCTTACGATCCATTAGCCATCCTGTGAAGAAAGAGCATATCATACCTCCTAATGGTAGGCAGATGTTTGATGAAAGATAGTCGAAGAGATTGAAGAATGTCAATCCGAAAATAGTGAAGTCGCTTAACGGACCGAAACTGAGAGCGCAAATCAATCCTCCTATAAGACTGATAGCCGCCGAAAGCATGGTAGCTTTTTTGCGGGTCATTTTCTTTTCTTCACAGAAAAAGGCAATCGATATCTCACTCATAGACACAGTAGAGGTGAGGGAAGCGAGGAAAAGGAGAAGAAAGAATAGGGTAGACCAGATGTTTCCGCCGGGGAGCTGAGTGAAGATGTAGGGGAGTACTTCAAAAACAAGTGTAGGTCCTGCTTCGGGGGAAATTCCGAAAGAGAAAACTGCCGGAAATATAATGACGCCGGCGAGGATGGCAACCATCGAGTCAAGTATGGAAGTGATGAGAGCAGTTCGACCCAATCTTGTCTCTTTTGTGAAATATGAAGCGTATGTCATCATGCAGCCAAGACCCAGACTCATCGAAAAGAATGCCTGTCCAAGCGCTCCTAATAATACCGAGGAATTAATTTTGCTGAAATCAGGTGAGAATAGAAAGGTGAGACCCTCTCTACAGCCTGAAAGAGTGAAAGAGTTAATGCAAAAGGCAATCAGCAGAATAAATAAAAGAGGCATAAGAATGTTGGATGCCCGTTCGATCCCTTTCGTTACTCCCCGCAACAGGATGTAAGTATTTATGGCAAGAAAGATGATTGTCCATACCACAGGGCGCCACCCCGTAGTAAGTATCATAAATTGATAATGACCTATTTCCGAGTTTGAAAAATCAAGTTGACCTGAAACAGAAGCAATACAGTATTCAATTGTCCATCCCGCCACAACTGAATAGAAACTCAAGATCAGCAATGAAGCAAGAATGCCGAGATAACCGGAATAATAGAACCTCTTTCCCGGAGCAAGTTTGCGGTAGGCTCCAAATATGTTGCTTCTTGTGGCTCTTCCCATGGAATATTCCGCACACAACACCGGAACACCGATAAGAAATACAAAAGCCATGTAGCAAATCATGAAAGCCCCGCCTCCATGCACCCCTGCTTCGTAGGGGAACCGCCAGATATTTCCCAAGCCTACTGCCGAACCAACGGTTGTGGCGATGGCAGCGAATTTTGAGTTGAAAACCGCTCTATTATTATTTTCCGACATTTCAAAATAGGTTTTGTTGTTTCAAAATGCGAAATTAATCAATAAATATTAATTTTACTTTCTTTTTAATGAATATATTCCGAATAAATTACTGAATTTATAGTCAAATCGAAAAAATAATCAATGCATGGGAGTGTCCCGATCTTTTCCAAGTTGAAATAGAGGAGACAGGAGAAAAGAAGAAGGTAATGACAATGCTTACATAGGCTTCTACTGATCAGACCGGAGCCGAGTTTTTTTCTCAGAGAGGAAAAACGGAATTGAAGATAAAGACATGGCGATTATCTTCAATTCATTTTTAGCATTATTAATTACTTAATAATTAAAGGAGAGCAAGCAGAGAATCAACATCTTCTTCTGTAGTTGACCAATCGGTTACGAATCTAACCACGGATTCTTTTTCTCCTTTTGGACCCCAAAGTTCAAAGCCTACTTTCTCTTTGAGGCGGTCTACAAGTTCATTAGGGAGTTTGAAGAATTGTTGATTGGTAAAGGATTCTATGAAAGGGGTAAACCCTTTCTCTATAAATCCTTTCTTTATCTTAAGGGCAAGGATGTCGGCATGTTCCCCGATTCGTATATAAAGGTTATCCTTGAACAGGGCGATGAATTGTACTGCGGGCAGCCTCCCTTTTGCAAGAAGTGCCCCATGAAGTTTCATCAATGATCGGAAGCGTGGCAATAATTCAGGATTTTTCGTTACCACTGCCTCTCCAAACAAGGCTCCGCATTTGGTGCCACCAATATAGAAAACATCTGCAAGGTTGGCAATATCTCTTAAAGTCAGGTCTGACCCTTTCGCAGCCAGCCCGTAAGCAAGGCGAGCGCCATCTATATATAATGGAAGATTGAATCTGCGGCATACTTCGGAAATCTCTTGCAGTTCGGCGTGAGAATAAAGTGTGCCGTATTCCGTAGGGTATGAGATATAGACCATAGCGGGGCGCACGATATGCTCGTTTGCCTCATCCCCAAGAAATTCCTCCATATAATTTTGGATGGAAGAGGCTGTAATTTTTCCCTCTCTACCGGGCAGGGCAATCACTTTATGCCCGTCAGCTTCGATAGCCCCTGCTTCGTGAACGTTAATATGACCTGATTCGCAACAAATCACACCGTCATTACGGGAAAGAATACGATCAATCACTATCTTGTTGGTCTGAGTGCCACCCTCCAGAAAGAAAACCGCCCCTTGTTCCAATCCACAGGCATCAAGGATTATTCGTTGCGCCTCTTCCGTGAATTCGTCGTATCCATAGCCAACGGTTTTGATTGCGTTTGTTTCGCACAGATACAGGAGCACCTCCGGATGGGCGCCTGCCATATAGTCGCAATTAAAAAATGAGATTCTATCCATTAATATCTTTATTTTGATATCGTTGCCAACAACCATGCAGTTGTATTTAGAAAGGAATGGGGATACGTTGCCCAGGTAGTATCGGCAACAGAAGATGCGAATATTATTTTGTGAGAAATCAGTAATCTATGCCATTCCTGATTAGAAGTTCCTTTAGGCGAAAATTCTCATTACGAAGAGAGTCAACTTCTTCGCGCAACTGGTCTAAACGCTCTGAAAGACGATCGTTTCTTTTGGTGAGAAATTCTATTCTGGAGGAATCCTCATCAGCTTTGTTGTGATTTCTCTGATGAGCAAGTTCATGGAAATGGTTAAGCAACTGAGTCAGTGAATCTGTTGAATCAATGGGATGGGTGTGAGGAGGAACGGCAACCTGCGCTGTTTCCTCTATCATATAGTCGTTCAGACTGTCTAATTCAAAAATCTCCTTAAGCCTTTCCATCTTGTCGTCCGGCATTCGGCTACGCCCATTCTCTATGGCTGAAAGAAAACTGGGGCGAACTTGCAGTAGATCGGCAAGTTCCTTTTGACTCATTCCCGCTCTTTTACGAAGTTTTATTAAATCGATTCTGGTCATCATTAGCATGCAATCATTTCATAATGGTTAGGGTAGTTGTATTTGATCTGTATGGAAATGCGTATAGCCTCCTGGCGGAGGCGGTGTGCTACCTCATGAATAGGGGAGTCTCCTTTGATAAGGGGAGCTGAATTCATTAGGTCGATAAATTCCTTAGTTATCATATTTTTATAAGTATGTATAATCTTATGGTTCGCTGATTAGTCATGGGAGCCATTTCCCTGAACAGACAGCGTTGCAGAAAGTTTCTTTCGCAAAGTTAGTGGAATATCTATAAAAATACAAATATTGAATTTGTAGATGATAAAAAAAATATGTAATTTTGGGGAGTGAAAATAAAGGGAACAAAATTAATTGTTTCATTAAATCTAACCTTGAAAAAACAGACATGAAGAAGACAATTCTCAGAGCATCGTTGCTTGCTTTGGTCATGACTTTAGGTGTGCCGGCATTCGGAGCCCCAAAAAAGAAACAGACCGTAAAGAAAGAGGAGCCGAAATCATTAGTTGACGATGTTACTTACCGTCAGAGCGGGGGAACCTATTATTGTTATCCCTATCTTACAGAAACACCTCCTGCGCTGACTCCTGCGCCGGAAGGATACGAGCCTTTCCATATTGAGCATTACGGGAGACACGGTTCACGCTGGTTGATAGGTTATAAGAACTATGAACGGGCGTATGAGGTTTTGAATAAAGCTAATAAAGCAGGAAAACTCACACCTCTCGGTGAAAAGGTCTTCCACGCTGTGAAACAGATATATCAAGATGTCCAGAACCGAGAAGGGGAGCTTTCGGACAATGGCGCTCTCCAGCATAAGGGTATAGGAAAGAGAATGGTAAAGAATTTCCCGCAGGTCTTTACCCCCAACACAAATATAGATGCCAAATCTACAGTGATAATACGCTCAATCCTTTCCATGTTCAATGGCTTGAACGGAATACAGAGTGAAGTGCCGGATATCAACATAAAGACCGACGCCAGCCGTGCAACAATGTGGTACATGGATTATGATGACACTATTGCATGGAATCTAAGAAAGAAACCAAAGGAGGAGATCAAGGCATTCCAGAAACGACATGCCAATAAAGGTGAATTTCTAAAAAAATTAATCAATGATCCCGTTTATGCTCAAGACAGCATCGGAAACAAACTCTTTCATGCTCTATTCTCGGTTTTGATCAACGCTCAGAGCCATTCCACACAGCCTTGGCTTGCAGAAGAGGTATTTACTCCCGAAGAGGTAAGAGATCAGTGGCAGGTTAGAAATGTCGATTGGTTCCTCAGAAGCGGCAATTCAAAACTGACCGACAACCGAGTGCCTTACTCTCAAGCCAATGTTTTGAACAACATAATAGAGAGTGCGGACACTGCACTTAATTCAAGCAACCTGAGTGTAAATCTCCGTTATGGACATGACACTATCGTTATGCCCTTGACAGTTCTTATGGAGCTGGACAATTTCGGAGAGGAGATAAATGACCTTGAACAGGTCGCTGCTTCAGGGTGGCATAATTATATGGTTGTGCCAAAGGCAGGCAACATCCAGATTGTATTCTATCGTAAGCCGGGCACAGTCGATCCTGAGGATGTACTTATAAAAGTGCTCCTCAATGAGCGGGAAGTTACGCTGCCCATAGATAGGAACAACGGCCCTTACTACAAATGGACCGACGTACGTAATTATTATAAAAATAAGATCAAGGATTACGTAACTTCTGATCCAGCGCTTGGAGTAATAGATTAAAATTCTATAATTATACAAATAATCCGGTGTTTTTTGCATAAAAAGCACCGGATTTTATTTTTTTTATACTATAGTTATTGATATTTGACGCTAAAGCGTTATCTTTGTGGAATATTTTCACGCGAGTGTTAAGAAACAACAAGAACACAAAGAAACAACAAATTCCGGAGGTATGCTTTTCAGCTCCGGTATAAAAAGAAGATAAATATTCATCATGAAGGAAACCACAAGAGCAATTCATACTCCTTATCAAAGGAGGGATGCTTACGACGCGCTCCAAATGCCGGTTTATCATGCCATGGCATTTGAATTTGACAATGCAGCCGTTATGTCAGACGCATTCTGCGGAAGAACTAACGCGCCTGACTATTCACGAGTGCTAAACCCTACAGTGACTCATTTCGAGGAGATAGTAGCCTCACTCAGCGGAGCTAAAGAGGTGAGTGCCTTCACATCGGGTATGGCTGCAATAAGTGCAATGCTTTTCTCTACAGTAAAGGCAGGGCAAAATGTGGTGAGTTCACGCCATCTATTTGGCAACACGTATCTCCTTCTGACGAATACTTTAAGGCGGTTTGGAGTCGAAGCCCGTCTGACAGATTTGACAGATTCAAAACTTGTAGAGAAGGCTGTAGATGAAAATACAGCGTGTATCTTTCTTGAGACGGTAACAAATCCCCAAACTGAAGTGGCAGATGTAAGGGAACTTGCAAAAATTGCCAAAAAACATGGGATACCTTTGATAGCAGACACCACCATGATTCCTTTCACTCAATTTGACGGGGAGAAGATGGGTCTGGATTTCCAGGTCGTTTCATCTACCAAATACATATCCGGTGGTGCCACAAGTCTGGGAGGTCTCATAATCGATTACGGTCATTTCCCGGAAATTTCACGTCTTATCAAAAAGGATGCCGTTTTCAATCTCGGAGGCTACATGACTCCTCATGCCGCCTATATGCAAACGTTAGGTCTTGAGACGCTTAAGGTTAGATATGAGCGCCAGGCTGATTCCGCTTTGAGGATTGCGCAGATGCTTGAGAACACCCCGGGAGTGGAAAGCGTGGGTTATCCGGGTCTTGACAGTCATCCTTACCATAAGCTTTTCAATGAACTTTATGGAGACAGGGCAGGCGCTATGGTTACCTTTGACCTTAAGGATGAAGAGTCATGCTATAAATTCATCAATGCTTTGAAACTTGTGCACAGGGCTACAAATCTTTTTGACAACCGTAGTCTTGCCATTCATCCGGCAAGCACTATTTTCGGACCTCTCACTGAAGAGGAAAGGATTGCCATGGATGTAAAACCGACCACAATCCGACTCTCAATAGGTCTTGAGGATGTTGACGATATATACGCAGACCTCCGGCAGGCAATAGAGGCGGCAACCGAATAGTGAATCCATAACTAAGAAATTGCAGATATTTTGATGGGAAAATACAATTTTGATGAAGTCATAGAGCGTAGGGGGACCGGGGCTTTGAAGACAGATGCTCTTGCTGAACGTTTTGGAAGAGACGATCTCCTTTCTGCATGGGTGGCTGATATGGATTTTGCAACTCCGGATTTTATTCGTGAGGCATTAATCGAGAGAATAAGTGGCAATCCTATCCTCGGCTACACCATAGAGCCTGCAGACTATAAGCCATCGATTATAGATTGGGAAAGAAATCTGCATAACTGGGAGCTGAAACCTGAATGGCTGTCCTACATCCCGGGGATTGTGAAGGGAATAGGAATGGTCATCAATGTGTTTACGAAACCGGGGGATGATGTTGTCATCATGCCTCCGGTCTATCACCCATTCCGTATAACAGCCGAAGAGAATGGGAGAAATGTTGTCAACATTCCTCTCATCGAGGATTCTCGTAAGAGATATTTCATTAATTTTGATGCTCTTGAAAATCTCCAGACATTAGGAGGAGTGCTTTTGCTCTCAAATCCTCACAATCCCGGCGGCAGGATGTGGACAGAAGATGAACTGAAGCGACTTGCCGATATTTGCAAAAAGAAGGGTCTGCTCGTAGTTTCGGATGAAATACACGCTGACATGGCTTTGTGGGGGAAAACACATGTTCCATTTGCTACAGTGAGTGAGGAAGCCGCAAGCAACAGCATCACGTTCTGTGCTCCCTCCAAGACATTTAATATTCCCGGCATCGTCAGTTCTTTCTCTGTCGTGCCTGATGAAGAGATACGCAGCCAATTCTACGGTTGGCTTGCAGCCAATGAATTTGGCGACGCTCCTCTATTATCACACATAGCCACTATCTCTGCCTATCGTAAGGGAGAGGAATGGCGCAAGGAGATGATTAGTTATGTTGAATCCAACATACGTTATGTAGAAGATTTCTGCCGGGAAAACATTCCCGGAGTCAGTGCGTTGCGTCCGGATGCCTCTTTCCTTGTCTGGCTTGATTGCAGGGAACTTGGATTAAGCCATGATGAGCTTATAGATTTGTTTGTCAATAAGGCTTGCGTGGCTCTCAATGACGGGGAAATGTTTGGAAAAGAGGGAGCCGGAATGATGCGTCTGAACGTTGCGGCGCCGCGAGCTACGCTGGAGAAGGTTATGAATCGCATTAAGAATGCAGTGGCTGAGCTAAGGAAAGAAGAGCAATGAGAATAATCGACATAATCAATGAGAGCGCAAATCCTGTTTTCTCCTTTGAAATTTTGCCCCCGTTGAAAGGGAACAGTATCAGTAAGGTTTTCGGGATAATTGACAAACTAAAGAAATTCGATCCAAAGTTTGTCAACATCACTTCTCATCACAGCGAATACGTTTATAAAGAACAGGGGGACGGCACATTAAGGAGAGTCAGTGTGCTGAAACGCCCCGGGACGGTTGCAATTGCTGCTGCGATACAAAATAAATATGGCCTTATTCCCGTGCCTCATATCATCTGCAAGGGATTTACAAAGGAGGAGACGGAATATGCCTTGCTCGACCTGAATTTTCTCGGCATCAATAATCTTCTTGTTTTGAGAGGAGACGAGAAGGGGGAAAGTATGGTTGGAGTTGACCGTTCGCTCTATCATGAGCATTCCACTGACCTTCAGGAACAGATAAACAAGTTCAATCAGGGAATAGGGCTTGAAGGAACTAAAATCCAAGGCATAGAAACTCCGTTCTCTTACGGAATGGCATGTTATCCTGAGAAACATGAGGAAGCGCCTAATATGGAATCAGATATTTACTATCTGAAGAAAAAGGTAGAAAATGGTGCTGACTATGTTGTTACTCAAATGTTTTTTGACAACAATAAATACTTCGATTTCGTGAAGCGTTGTCGTGAAGCGGGAATAAATGTGCCTATCATTCCGGGTCTGAAACCTATTTCAAGAAAAGCTCATCTCTCAATTCTTCCCAAAACTTTCCGTGCGGATATTCCGGAAGAACTTGCATCTCGCATCCGGGAGAGCAAGAATGATGATGATGTAAAGGAGGCTGGAATAGAATGGGCAATCAAGCAAAGTAAGGAACTTCTTGAGAATGGAGCACCGGGACTGCACTTCTACACAATGAGTGTATCAGAGAGTGTGAGGAAGATTGCTGAAAAGGTGTTCTGAGAAAACAAAATAACACTGGTTTGGAAACAAAAGAACTGAAAGAGATACTAAAAAAAAATGTGCTTGTTCTTGACGGAGCAATGGGCACAATGATCCAACGCCTTGATCTTGGTGAGAGGGATTTCCGCGGGGAAAGGTTTGGAAACCATGCAGTCCGACTTATGGGGTGTAATGATATTCTCAACCTTACGCGCCGGGAGGACATCAAGGAGATTCATCGTGCCTATCTTGACGCAGGAGCAGATATTATTTCAACAAACACATTCAATGCAAATGCAGTTTCGCTTTCCGATTATGGTTTAGATTCCATAGAGGGGGTCATACACGATATAAATTTTCAAGGAGCCAAACTCGCACGGGAGGCTGCCGATGCCTCTCCGCTAAGAAAATGGGGAGGGCATGCTCTTGTTGCCGGCTCGATAGGACCGACCAACAGAACAGCATCCATGAGTCCTGATGTTAATGATCCTGCCTTCCGGAATGTAACGTATGACGAACTTTATGCTGCCTACTCCCAGCAGATTGAGGGCTTGATTAAAGGAGGGGTTGACATTTTGCTGTTCGAGACAGTATTCGACACTCTAAATCTAAAAGCCGGGCTTGATGCCGCCAACAAAATTATGAAAAATGAGGGAGTGAATATCCCCATAATGATTTCAGCCACGATCTCTGACAAAGCCGGAAGAACCCTTTCCGGACAGACAATAGGGGCTTTCACCGCCAGTGTAGAAAATTACGACAATGTTGTCAGTATCGGTCTTAACTGTGGATTTGGGGCTGCCGACATGGTTTCATATCTAAGGGAATTGACTCATTCTACATCTCATTTCATTAGTGCTCATCCCAATGCCGGACTTCCGGATGAACTGGGAGAATATAGAGAGACGCCGGAATCTTTCGGCATGCAGATGGGGAAAATGATGAGAGAGGGGTTGCTGAATATCGCGGGAGGATGTTGCGGCACAACACCCAAACATATCTCTGCTGTTGTGGCTGAGTCAGGGAATGCCACTCCGCATAGACCTCACAGGCTGAAGCCGGCATTACGCATTTCCGGACTGGATCTTGTAGAGGTACTTCCGGAGAATAATTTCCTTAATGTGGGAGAGAGGTGTAATGTGGCAGGTTCACGAAAATTCCTTCGCCTGATAAAGGAGAAGAAATATGAGGAGGCGATTGCTATTGCAGCTAAACAGGTGGCTGATGGAGCAATGGTGATAGATGTCAACATGGATGATGCCATGCTGAATGCCCGGGAGGAGATGGTTCATTTTCTTCGTTTTTGTGCCTCTGAGCCTGATATTGCCAAAGTGCCTGTAATGATAGATTCATCCGACTGGGAGGTAGTGGAATCCGGATTGAAGAATCTTCAGGGAAAGGGTATTGTCAATTCTATATCCCTTAAGGAGGGTGAAGAGGCATTTATTGTAAAGGCTCGCAGAATCCGTGAACTTGGGGGCGCCGTAATTGTCATGGCGTTTGATGAGAAGGGTCAGGCAGACACTTTCGAAAGAAAGATTGAGGTAAGTAAAAGAGCATATAAGTTACTGACAGAACAATGTGGCTATTTGCCGGATGATATAATTTTTGATGTCAACATCATGGCGGTGGCTACGGGGATTGCCGAGCATAACCGTTACGGCATAGATTTTATTCGTGCCGTAGAGTGGATAAAGAATAATCTTCCCGGAGCACGCACCAGCGGAGGAGTCAGCAATCTTTCATTTGCTTTCCGAGGAAAGAATTATCTGAGAGAGGCAATGCATGCGGTGTTTTTATACCACGCCATTGCTGCCGGGCTCGACATGGGAATCGTGAATCCATCGTCATCGGTTACATACAACGATATTGAGACTTCATTACGCCGCCTAATTGAGGATGTCGTGCTGGCCCGGAGAGAGGATGCTTCGGAAGATCTTGCGGAATATGCCTTGGGAGAACAAGCTATTAACATCTCAAAAACCGGTGAAGGACGGTCTGATGCTGAAAAGAGTGTTGAGGAGCGTCTGAAGAATGCCATAGTCAAAGGCTCTTCCGAATATTTACATTCTGATCTTGAGGAGGCTTTGGAGAAAATCGGTGAGCCGGTCAGAATAATCGAGGGTCCGCTGATGGCAGGAATGAATTATGTGGGTGAACTTTTCGGAGAGGGTAAGATGTTTCTGCCGCAGGTGGTGAAAACAGCCCGGACGATGAAAAATGCCGTTGATTTCCTGCGTCCCTTTATGGAAGAAAATAAAGCATCCTCATCCACAGCGAAAGCCGGAAAAGTGGTGTTTGCTACTGTTAAAGGAGACGTTCATGACATTGGAAAGAACATAGTTTCGATTGTCCTGTCATGCAACAACTATGAGGTGATCGACTTAGGGGTGATGGTTCCGGCAGAGAAAATTGTCGAGACTGTTAAAAAGGAGCATCCGGATATAGTCTGTCTCTCAGGACTGATCACACCATCTCTTTCCGAGATGGTCAATGTAGTCAAGGAACTTGAAAGGGCAGGCATAGATATTCCTGTCATGGTCGGGGGCGCTACAACCTCACGTCTGCACACGGCGGTTAAGATCGCACCGGCATATAAAGGGGTTGTCGTTCATGCAACGGATGCCGCCCACAATCCTTTGGTCGCATCACGTTTGCTTAACCCCGCTACCAGCGGAGAGTATATCGCATCTCTTAAAGAGGAATATCGTAAACTCCGTGAAGAACATGAGGGAAGCCATAATGATAAGGTATCATTAGAGGAAGCGCGACGTTACAGAAGAGGAATGGTGAAGGAGGGTGCTCCGATGCCGTCTATAGGCATGGAGACTACCGTTATTGAAGACATTCCACTTAAGGAGATTATCCCCCTTATCAACTGGAAAATGTTTTTCCATGCATGGAGACTTAACGGTCGTTTTCTTGAACGTTTCCCTTACGATGGATGCTATGGATGTGAGAAAATATGGAGAGACTCCCTACGCCACGAAGATAGGGAAAAGGGTGAGGAAGCATTGAAGTTATACCTGGATGCCAAAGATATTATTTCCAATTTACTCGCCTCGGGAATGTATGACGGGCAAGGGGCAGTGTCATTCTTTTCTGTAAAGACAGTAGCCGATGATATTATTCTTCGGGATAAAGAGGGCAAGGAACATCTATTTCCCATGCTACGCCAGCAGCTGAAAGAGAGTGACAAACTTTGCCTTACAGACATGTTGGCTGAACAGGATTATATAGGGATTTTTATGGTAACTGCGGGACACTATCTTGCCCGGGAGAGTGAGAGACTAAGGGAAGATGGAGACAGCTACGGAGCCCTATTGCATCAAAGCCTGGCTGACCGACTTGTGGAAGCAACGGCAGAATGGTGGCATAAAAAGATAAGGACTGTTCTTTGGGGATATAATCCTGAAGAATCCACTTCAAATTCCGATCTATTAAAAGGGAATTATGAAGGGATACGTCCGGCGATAGGCTACCCTATGATTCCAGATCAACTCCTGAATAAAGAGATTGCGTCGCTCATGCCGATAGATGAGATGGGAGTGATGGTTACGGAGAACGGGGCGATGACCCCTTCAGCCACCATAAGCGGATTTGTGATTGCCACCCCCGAAGCCAGATATTTCATGGTTGGGGAAATCGGAGATGATCAGCTGAAGGATTATTCAGTCAGGAGGGGGATTGAGGAACGCCGACTTAAAGAATTGCTACGTCTGTAAGATGTGTTAACAAGAGATTTGGAAGATGGAAAATAGAAAAAAACAACCGATGAGAGTTGCGATTCAAGGAGTCGCCGGATGTTTTCATGATGCCGCCGCGCGCCAGTATTTTAATGACAAGGAGGTAGACACTATTCCCTTTGAGTCATTTCCGGCGTTGTTTGACGCTCTTTCCACAGATGCGTCTTTACTTGGAATTGTAGCTATAGAAAATACGATTGCAGGAAGTCTTCTTGCCAATCATGAATTATTACGTCAGAGCAACCATACCATCATCGGGGAACATTCCGTCAGGATCAGTCATGTTCTTTGCGCGTTGCCCGGAGAGAGCATAGAGACGATAAATGAGGTTAATTCTCACCCGATGGCTCTTATGCAGTGTGAGCAATATCTCAGGAGGCATCCTTCTATGAGGATGGTGGAGAAATTTGACACGGCAGGGAGTGCCGAGGAGATAGCAAGGGAGAAACTTAAAGGACATGCGGCAGTATGCGGTGAATATGCAGCCAATCTTTACGGACTTGATATTCTTGAAAAAGGGATAGAGACAAATAAAAGAAATTTTACAAGATTCCTGATACTTGCTGATCCTCTTCTTGCCTCCGAACTGAAGCCTTCCGAACATGAGCTTAATAAATCGAGCATAGTTTTTACGTTACCTCATACTCATGGAGCTCTATCGAAGGTGTTGACGATTTTATCGTTTTATGATATAAATCTTACCAAGATACAATCATTGCCGGTTGTAGGACGTGAATGGGAATACAGATTCTACGCAGATCTTACTTTCACCTCTTATTTCCGTTATCGCCAATCATTGCAAGCGATACGTCCGCTGACAAATGAATTTAGGATTTTGGGCGAATATATCGAGAGGGTAGGAATAAATTGAAATATAATAGAAAAGAATATGGAAATCAAGATCTCACCCGCTGAGAGGGTGAATGAAATAAAGGAATATTGGTTCGCGGGCAAAATGCGAGAAGTAGCCCGCATGAATATGGAGGGACAGGATGTGGTGTCGTTAGGAGTAGGAGGTCCTGACCGTATGCCTTCCCTCGAGGTGGTGGAGACTCTATGTGAGTCGGCAAAGACACCCGGCAACCACTCCTATCAGATTGCCTCAGGTATTCCGGCATTGCGCAATGCAATGAGCAATTGGTATAAAAGAAATTATAATGTTACCTTAAATCCGGAGAGCGAGATTCTCCCCCTCATAGGCTCAAAGGAGGGTGTGCTTCACGTTGGATTGGCATTCCTCAATCCGGGGGATAAGGTGCTTGTTCCTAACCCGGGATACATGACCTATACAGGGGTGAATAAAATGTTGGGTGCGGAAGTCATCCCTTATAATCTTTTGGCAGACGAGGGATGGCAACCGGATTTTGAACAACTTGAAAGCATAGCCCGGGAGGGTGGGGTGAAATTGATGTGGGTCAATTATCCCAATATGCCTACCGGAGCGCTTGCCAGCCGCGAACTGTTTGAGAAATTGATCGCCTTCGGAAAGAAGCATGGTATTGTCATTGCTCATGATAATCCTTACAGCTTTATCCTTAATGATAATCCGATGTCGATATTGGAGGTGGATGGTGCGAAGGAGATTGCAATAGAACTAAACTCATTGAGCAAGAGTCATAACATGGCAGGTTGGCGAATGGGTATGGTAAGTTCAAATGCTGAATTTATCACCTGGATAAGGAAAATGAAATCCAATATTGATTCAGGTCAGTTCAAGCCTATTATGGAGGCGGCAATAAAGGCTCTGAATGTGGATAATGACTGGTATAAGGAATTAAATTCGGTTTATGCATCCAGAAGAAAAGTGGCTGAACAGATAATGACTGAACTTGGATGCAGTTTTGATCCTGAGCAAAGAGGATTGTTCCTTTGGGGAAAACTTCCGGAAGGTGTAGGAGACAGCGCTTCATTTGCCGATAAAGTTCTGAAGGAGGCACGAGTTTTTATTGTCCCGGGATTCATATTCGGAAGTAATGGAGAGGGCTATATCCGAATCTCCTTATGCGCGACGGTAGAGAGGATGAGAACGGCTTTGGATAGGGTTAAGGGATTGAAGTAAATAAGAGAAAATTAATAAATTATATAGAAATGGCTTTAGATGATTTAAAACCGATTATTGATGTTGTAGATGAGGAGGGAACTCCTCTGATAATGGCAGGTCCTTGCAGTGCTGAGACTGAGGAACAGACTCTTACTACTGCTCGCCAGCTTGCACGTGGTGGAGTGAAGATTTTCCGCGCAGGCATTTGGAAACCCCGAACAAAACCGGGCGGCTTCGAAGGTGTAGGTAAAGAGGGTCTCGCTTGGCTACAAAAAATTAAAGAGGAGACGGGTATGAAGGTAGCCACGGAGGTAGCTAACCGTGCTCATGTTCTTGATGCCCTTGAAGCAGGAGTCGATATTCTTTGGGTCGGAGCAAGAACAACAGCGAATCCGTTTGCTGTTCAGGAGATTGCCGATACTCTACAGGAAGCGGGCGCAACTGATATCCCGGTTCTTGTAAAGAATCCTGTGAATCCTGATATTGAGCTTTGGATTGGTGCCCTCGAACGTCTTTATAATGCCGGAATCCGCAGACTTGGAGCTATCCATCGCGGTTTCTCCTTCTATGGAAAGAGCATTTACAGAAATCCCCCGCAGTGGCATATTCCTATTGAATTGCATCGCCGACTTCCGAACCTTCCTATTGTCATTGACCCCAGCCACATGGGAGGGAAACGTGAACTGGTAGGTCCATTGTGCCAGCAAGCGCTTGATATGAAGTTTGACGGCTTGATGGTTGAAAGCCATTGTTCGCCTGATGATGCATGGAGTGATAAGAACCAGCAGGTAACTCCTGAAGTGTTGAAATTTATTCTTGGTTCGCTCGTGGTAAGAAATGAAAATCAGGAGACCGAGAATCTTCAGAATCTCCGTCAGCAGATCGACAGGGTTGACAATGACCTTCTTGAACTTTTCAATCGTAGAATGGAGATTGCCCGGAAGATTGGCAAGTATAAGAAGGAGCATTCGATGCCTGTCGTTCAGGAAGGGAGATACAATGATCTTATGCGCAGCCGCGTAGGGGAGGCGGTCCTTATGGGAATGTCAGCCGATTTTATGAAGACAATCCTTCAAGCCATTCATGAGGAGTCGGTTCGTCAGCAGCTTGAAATTCTAAGTGAGCAGACTGATGCAACCGCTACAGAGGAGTGATTTTTAATCGTTAGTATTGACAAAAAAAGGAGAACCGATCGGTTCTCCTTTTTTTGTCAATACTAACGATTAGCATACATAGATTGGTAGTATTTCTCATACTCACCGGAGGTAATGTTGTCCATCCACTCCTGATTGTCGAGATACCAGCGGACGGTCTTCTCGATACCCTCCTCAAACTGCAGGCTTGGCTCCCAGCCGAGCTCCGACTGGAGCTTTCGGGAGTCGATTGCATAGCGCATGTCATGCCCGAGCCTGTCCGTCACGAACGTGATGAGCTTTTCGGAAGAGCCTTCAGGATTTCCCAACAGGCGGTCCACAGTCTTGATGATGACCTTTATCAGATCAATGTTCTTCCACTCGTTGAATCCGCCGATGTTGTATGTCTCCGCCACTTTCCCCTTATGGAAGATGAGGTCGATTGCGCGCGCGTGATCCTCCACGAAGAGCCAGTCGCGGACATTCTCCCCCTTTCCGTAGACAGGGAGAGGTTTGCCGTGTCGGATATTGTTGATAAATAGCGGGATCAGCTTCTCGGGGAACTGGTAGGGCCCGTAGTTGTTTGAGCAGTTCGTAACGAGAGTGGGCATTCCGTAAGTGTCGTGATATGCACGCACGAAATGGTCGCTCGACGCCTTGGAAGCGGAGTAGGGGGAGTGGGGGTTGTAATTCGTTGTTTCAACAAAGAACTCCGTTCCGTAAGCCATATCGTCTTCGGAGGATGCCTTAGTGGTGAAAGGTGCCGGCACGCCCTCGGGATGAGTGAGCTCAAGAGCGCCGTAGACCTCGTCGGTTGAGATATGGTAGAAAAGTTTACCCTCAAATTTTTCAGGAAGACTTTCCCAATATTCCTTAGCCGCCTGAAGGAGGGCGAGAGTGCCCATCACGTTGGTGCGTGCGAAAGTGAAAGGATCCTTTATTGAGCGGTCCACGTGGCTCTCGGCGGCGAGATGTATTATGCCGTCGATCTCATTTTCCCTGATTATACGCCGCATCTCGTCGAGATCCGCTATGTCGGCCTTCACGAAGGTGTAGTTGGGTTTATCCTCAATATCACGGAGGTTTGCGAGATTTCCGGCGTATGTCAGCTTGTCGAGGTTTACGATGTTGTAATCGGGATATTTGTTGACGAACAGACGCACGACATGGCTCCCGATGAAACCGGCGCCACCTGTTATCAATATGTTACGCTTCATTTTCCTTCAGATTTTTGATACATTTTTTAAGGGAGTCGGTCCAGTAGGGGACATCAATGTCAAAAGTCGTCTTCACCTTTGTCTTGTCAAGGACAGAGTATGATGGACGCACCACGGGAGAAGGGAACTCGTCGCTGTGGCATGGCTTTATCCGGCAGTCATTGTTGCCTGCAATCTCGGCGATCTGCTTTGTGAAGTCATACCATGAGCATACCCCCTCGTTGGAGAAATGGTAGATTCCCGGATGATCCCTGAAAGTGCGGTCTGTGATGATCCTTACAATCATGTCTGCGAGATCCTGGGCGTAGGTCGGAGTTCCGACCTGATCGAACACCACCTTGAGTTCCGGCTTCGAGGATGTGAGATTGAGCATTGTCTTCACAAAATTCCTGCCATATTCCGAGTAGAGCCATGCTGTCCGGAATATAAGGGCATTGCAACCGCTTTCCTTCACCGCCTCCTCGCCGTGGAGCTTGGTGACCCCATACACCCCGGTGGGATTTGCCGGCTCCTCCTCCGTGCGGGGAGTGTTTCCGAGAGAGCCGCCGAAGACATAATCCGTAGAGACATGTATGAATGTTACACCATATTTCTTTGCAGCCTCGGCAAGATTTCGCACCGCCTCGGCGTTCAGTCTTTCGGCGATCTCAGGCTGCTCCTCCGCCTTGTCAACGTTGGTATACGCCGCGCAATTCACTATCACGTCAAGATTATTGCAGCGCACGCAGAGGTCGACCGCCTCCTTGTCAGTTATGTCGAGGTCATCGACATCGGTGAAGATATATTCATCTTTCGAGCCATTGGCAGCCTTCCGGATGCAGTTTCCGAGCTGGCCGTCGGCTCCTGTAACTAAAATTCTCATAATTCAAAAGGTGATTCAAAGTCTTTGAGAAGAGGATGCTTCGTGTCTTTCTCTGAGAGTATGGCTTGGGCGGGGTCAGTCTGCCAGTCTATATCGAGAGACGGGTCGAGGATTGAGATTCCGCCGTCAGCCTGCGGAGCATAATAATTGTCGCATTTATATTGGAACACCGCCCTGTCTGAAAGCACGGCGAAGCCATGTGCGAAACCGCGCGGAATGAAGAACTGGCGGTGGTTGTCCTCAGTGAGGAGGCATGCCACGTGTCTTCCGTATGTCGGAGAGCCCTTGCGGATATCGACCGCCAGGTCAAGCACGGCTCCCTCCACACACCGGACGAGTTTCGCCTGAGCGTGGGGTGGACGCTGGAAATGAAGTCCACGCATCACCCCCTTTGTTGAGCACGACTCGTTATCCTGCACGAAATCCACGGGGCAGACTTCTGCGTCGAACACTTTTTTATTATAGCTCTCGAAGAAATATCCGCGGGAATCCGTAAAGACTCTCGGTTCGAGGATAACCACCCCCTCTATTTCGGTCTTAATAACATTCATCAGTCAGAATTTTTGAAGGTTTTGTTCATGTCAGTCAAGATTCGGGGCATCAGTGCGCTCCATCTCTTCCACCACTTTCAAGAGGTATTGGCCGTATTGATTTTTAAGCATAGGCTTGGCAAGCTCAAACATCTTCTCCTTTGAAATCCAACCCTGACGATAGGCAATCCCTTCGAGACAGGCGATTTTAAGGCCTTGGCGCTTTTCAAGAACCTCAACATATATTGATGCCTCGGCAAGAGAATCGTGAGTGCCTGTGTCAAGCCATGCAAATCCGCGCGGGAGAGTCTTTACCTTCAATTCGCCATCCTTGAGAAATTCTTGATTTACTGTGGTGATTTCCAATTCTCCACGTGCTGAGGGCTTGATATTGGCTGCCACATCGACAACTTTGTTTGGATAGAAATACAGACCCACTACCGCATAATTACTTTTTGGATGCTCCGGCTTCTCCTCAATTGAGAGACAGTTTCCCTCCTTGTCAAATTCAGCCACACCGTAGCGTTCCGGATCATTGACCCAGTAGCCGAACACAGTGGCTTTTTTATCATCTTCAGCGTTTTTCACTGCCTGCTTAAGGATTTCGGAGAAACCTGCGCCATGGAAAATATTATCTCCCAAAACGAGACATGCTGAATCATTGCCGATAAAATCCTTGCCAATGATAAAAGCTTGCGCGAGACCGTCAGGCGATGGCTGTTCTGCGTAGGTGAATTTTACCCCATAGTCAGAGCCATCACCAAGAAGCCGCTTGAAACCCGGCAGATCGGTAGGGGTCGAAATGATGAGGATATCGCGAATGCCGGCAAGCATTAGAGTAGAGATGGGATAGTAAACCATCGGTTTGTCAAATACGGGAAGCATTTGTTTTGACACACCTTTGGTGATTGGGTATAGGCGAGTGCCGGAACCACCGGCAAGAACAATTCCTTTCATAATTATTTTTGCTTTAAGGCATTACTTTTATACTATTGATCTCTTAGTCCCGGCGGAATATGTCGCGGGTATAAACCTTATGCTCCACATCATCCAGTGAGGCATCATAGCGGTTAGCTACTATAGCCCTTGACATCTTTTTAAATTTGTCAAGATCATTCACAACCTTAGAGCCAAAAAACGTAGAACCATCCTCCAGGGTGGGTTCATAGATTATTACCTGAGCTCCTTTTGCCTTAATTCTCTTCATAACTCCCTGAATCGATGATTGGCGGAAATTATCAGAGTTGGATTTCATTGTGAGACGATAGACTCCTATGACACAAGGTTGTTCCTCAGCTTCCTTATAAGCATTATGTTCGCTATATCCGTACCATCCGGCAAGACGCAACACCTGATCAGCAATGAAGTCTTTTCGTGTCCTGTTGCTTTCTACAATGGCCGACATCATATTCTGCGGAACATGAGCATAGTTCGCCAGAAGCTGCTTAGTGTCTTTAGGCAGACAGTAGCCGCCGTAGCCGAACGATGGATTGTTATAATGGGCGCCTATGCGTGGATCAAGTCCGACTCCTTCAATAATGGCTTTTGAATCCAAGCCCTTGACTTCGGCATACGTGTCAAGTTCATTGAAATAGCTTACACGGAGTGCGAGATAGGTGTTGGCGAAAAGCTTGACAGCCTCAGCCTCCTTTGTGCCCATGAACAGAGTGTCTATATCAGGCTTTTCCGCCCCTTGCTGAAGAAGGTGAGCAAAAATATGAGCTTGATCATTTAGGAAATCAATGTCGGCTATTTTACGTATAGCCTCATTTTCTACAGAGAAGCGCCTGTCAGTAATTAGTTTAGGAACGCCCCCTATAATTCGTGAAGGGTAAAGATTATCGTAAAGAGCCTTGCTTTCACGTAAAAATTCGGGGAAGAAGAGGAGATTAAACTTTTTAATACCCTTGGCAGCATATTTCACGTATAGCGAGCGGCAGTAACCCACGGGGATTGTGGATTTAATCACCATGACAGCATCAGGATTCACAGAAAGCACCAGATCAATCACATCCTCAATATGATGAGTGTCGAAATAATTGGTCTGGGAGTCATAATTCGTAGGAGCTGCTATGACAACAAAGTCAGCATCGGAATATGCTTTAGCACCATCTAATGTAGCCGTGAGGTCAAGATTCTTTTCTGCGAGATATTTCTCGATATAATCATCTTGTATCGGGGAAATTCGATTATTGATTTTCTCTACCTTTTCCGGTATCACATCCACGGCTGTAACGTGATTGTGCTGTGCCAGGAGGGTAGCAATCGACAAACCGACGTAACCGGTGCCGGCTACCGCGATATTGTATTTTTTCATCGTATGTATCAATTGACAGTTGTGGCGCAAATATAGTTAAAAAATCCGATACGGCAAAGTAAGAGTGAGATAAGGAGATAAAAAGCGATTTTTTTTGTAATTTTGCGGCGGAAATAAATAAGCAATAGTGAAGCACATATCATGATAAGGGAGATTAAGCATCAATTCATGGCATTCCGAAATGGGATATTGGCAGATTCATTAAGACACGCCGGTTATCCTCATAGCATCATTTTTGGATTGCAATTGCCGCAAATAGGAGAGATAGCACGTGGAATTCAACCGGAAATGTCGCTTGCGGATGAATTATGGCAGGATGAGAATGTAAGAGAATCGCGCCTGCTCGCCTGTTATCTGTTTCCGCAGGAGGAGATCACTGCTGACAAGGCAGTTTCATTAGCGTTATCTGTCAATACGCAGGAGGAGGCTGACATTCTGACTTTCCGCCTGCTTAGAAAACTTCCTTTTGCCGAAGAATTACGTAAAGCAATCAGCGGAAAGGATATGTCTTCGCCTGTGTTGAAAGCTTTGGAAAGGTTTGATCTTTAAGAAAAAGGAAATAATATATTTATGAAGATTTACTGTCTTGATGCCGAGTTTACCGAAAATGAGGAATTTCTTGAGCTCTCGATTTTTAATATAGCCGGTGAGGAGATTTATCATCAATATTACCGTCCGGAACAGATTAAGGAATGGAGGACTGATATTCATCATATCACTCCTGAGATGGTGGAGGGCAAGGCTCCGTTCAAAGAGAAAAAGGAGGAGGTTGAACATCTTCTTAAGGAAGCTGATGTCCTGACGGGATTTGCCTTGGGAAATGATCTGAGGGTTTTGAGCCGCTCGGAAGTGCATGGATTGGATGGAGCAAGTGTGCTTGACGTTAAAGATATGTATTGGTATATGAAGGGGAGAAAAGAGGGAATGAGTCCGTTCGCTATCCCTTCGTTATTAGTATGTGCGAATAATTTGGGTTTGGACTTCAGCGAATCGGAAGCACATTCTGCAAGCGCGGACACTGAAGCCACTTTGAAATGTTTTAATCTTCTTTGGAAAGAATTTCAAACTGAGGAGATAGGAGAGACTGATGAGAATATCACCTTGAGAAAATTCATGGAGGGGATAGAGACTGAAAAAGGTAAGTTCATTGAGGAGACTGCTAAGGGATATGTGAAGGTTTTTAAAAATGGACCGTTTCATAAATTGAAATTCGGCAGACAGGTGGATAGGGACCAGGCGGGTTTTCTGTTTGATGTAGAGGTGGCGGATCGTTTTAAGGCTGAATATGAGATAAGGAAAAGCATTAAGAAAAAGGAGGTGCCGGGAAAGATTGGAGTGTATAAGCTGGGACAGAAACAGCTTGAAGAGATAAGGCGTTATCGCAATAAATATGATGCGGAGGAGTCAGCATGGTGTAAAAAGATATTAAAAGGGATGGGGTTATTCAGTTTTTGAATAAGAAAGGGTAATGAAAATTGCTAATTTAAGGGAGTTTTAGTAATTTTGCAGGCAAAATGAAAAGAGGTGTGTGAAGAATCCCACACTCGGATAAACTGAAAGACATTATGAAGAAGGTTTTGCTGCTCGGCTCCGGCGCATTGAAGATCGGACAAGCGGGCGAATTTGACTACTCCGGTTCGCAGGCATTAAAGGCACTGCGCGAGGAGGGTATTTCAACAGTTTTGATAAATCCAAATATTGCAACCATCCAGACATCTGAGGGTGTGGCTGATCAGGTTTATTTCCTGCCGGTTACACCCCATTTTGTGGAAGAGGTGATCAAGAAGGAACGTCCGGACGGCATACTTCTTGCCTTTGGCGGCCAGACAGCACTGAACTGTGGCACGGAACTTTATCTTAACGGTACACTCGATAAATATGGAGTAAAGGTGCTTGGTACTTCAGTGGAGGCAATCATGATAACTGAAGACCGCGACCTCTTTGTAAAGAAACTGAACGAAATAGATGTAAAGACTCCTGTTTCGCAGGCAGTGGAGAGTGTTGAGGATGCTTTGGAAGTTGCCCACCGTATAGGGTATCCCGTAATGGTTCGTTCAGGATATGCTCTTGGCGGTCTGGGCAGTGGCATTTGCACAAATGATGAGGAGTTTAAACGCCATTGTGAGAGTGCTCTGGCTTATTCAAAGCAAATTCTTGTTGAGGAATCGCTTAAAGGATGGAAGGAGATAGAATTTGAAGTTATACGAGATGCGAACGACCATTGCTTCACCGTGGTTCCGATGGAGAATTTTGACCCGTTGGGCATTCATACAGGTGAGTCGATTGTTGTGGCTCCTATTGTGTCGCTCAGCGAAGATCAAATAAAGATGCTTCAGGAGATTGCCACTGAGGTGGTTCGTCACATAGGGATTGTAGGAGAATGTAACATCCAGTATGCATTTAACGCCGAGACCAACGACTATCGAATCATCGAGATAAACGCCCGTTTGAGCCGTTCATCCGCTCTTGCCTCAAAAGCATCAGGCTATCCACTGGCTTTTGTAGCGGCTAAGCTTGCTCTTGGTTATACTCTTGACCAGATCGGTGAAATGGGTACCCCCAATTCTGCATACGTGGCACCTTCGGTGGATTACATGATTGTCAAGATTCCGCGTTGGGACCTGAGTAAATTCGTAGGTGTTGATCGTGAGATAGGCTCCTCCATGAAGTCAGTAGGCGAGATAATGTCAATAGGCAAGAGCTTTGAAGAGATTATCCAGAAAGGTCTGCGTATGATAGGTCAGGGGATGCATGGTTTTGTCGGAAATAATGATTTGAAATTCGATGATCTTGACAAAGCGCTTTCTCATCCTACCGATACCCGTATTTTCGCTATAGCACAGGCTCTTGAGGAGGGCTACTCCATAGACCGTATAGAGGAGCTGACTAAAATTGACAAATGGTTTATTGAACGCCTGAACAATATCGTAGAATATAAGAAGGTGCTCGAAAGCTATGAAAATATAGAGGATCTCCCCAAAGAGGTTATGAAGGAAGCCAAGCGACTCGGCTTCTCAGACTTCCAGATCGCGCGTTTCGTAGAGAATCCGGAGGGAAATATGGAGCAGGAAATGCTCAGGGTGCGTAATCACCGTAAGAGTATGGATGTTGTGCCTGCCGTAAGACGCATCAATACAGTTGCATCAGAATATCCTGAACTGACCAATTATCTTTATGTAACGTATGGAGCGGAGGAAAATTCCATTCCTTACGATATGAACGCCGGCAATAATATAGTTGTCTTGGGTTCTGGTGCGTATAGGATCGGAAGTTCGGTTGAATTTGACTGGTGTTCGGTGAATGCAGCTGAGACATGTCGCAAATTGGGTTATAAGTCAATAATGATCAATTATAATCCGGAGACAGTATCAACTGATTATGATAAATGCGACCGTCTGTACTTCGATGAGTTGAGTTTTGAAAGGGTTCTCGACATCCTTGACCTTGAAACTCCGAGAGGTGTGATTGTCAGCGTAGGAGGTCAGATCCCCAATAACCTCGCAATGAAGCTTTATCGCCGTCATGTTCCTATTTTGGGCACATCTCCCATCTCGATAGACCGTGCGGAGAACCGTCATAAATTCTCTGCAATGCTTGATCAGCTTGGCATCGATCAACCCCGCTGGAAGGAGTTGACCACTACGGAAGATATAGATAATTTCGTGAAGGAGGTTGGTTTCCCCGTTCTGATTCGTCCGAGTTACGTGCTTTCCGGTGCAGCAATGAATGTTTGCTATGATTACGAGCAGATGCATCGCTTCCTTTCCGAAGCAGCGAAGGTATCAAAGGAATATCCTGTGGTTGTATCTGAGTTTATGCAGAATGCCAAAGAGATAGAATTTGATGCTGTGGCAAGAAACGGAGAAATTGTTGAATATGCGATTTCCGAGCATGTGGAATTTGCCGGCGTTCACTCCGGAGACGCTACTCTTGTTTTCCCTGCACAGAAGATTTATATGGCGACAGCACGTCGCATCAAGCGCATCAGTGCACAGATTGCGAAGGAACTTAATATTTCCGGTCCGTTCAACATCCAGTTCCTTGCCAAGGATAATTATGTGAAGGTAATAGAGTGTAATCTCCGCGCTTCCCGTTCATTCCCCTTCGTGAGCAAGGTACTTAAGAAGAACTTTATTGAGACGGCAACCCGCATCATGCTTGGAGAAAAAGTTGAGAAAGTTGATACCTCCACTTTCGATATAGACTACATTGGCGTGAAGGCATCGCAGTTCTCTTTCGCACGTCTTCATAAGGCAGACCCTGTCCTTGGCGTGGATATGTCATCCACAGGTGAGGTAGGTTGCCTCGGAAAGGACTTCGACGAGGCTCTTCTCAACGCTATGATTTCCGTTGGCCATCATGTGCCCGAGAATGCAGTGCTGGTAAGTTCAGGAGATGTTCGCGGCAAGGTTGACATGCTCGAGGCATGTCGTCTTCTCGATGAGAACGGCTATAAGATTTATGCTACCGAGGGAACTGCGAAATTCCTCAACAGCAACGGCATTGAGGCGAAGGCTGTATGCTGGCCTGATGAGGAGGGGGATAATGTGCTCGACCTTATTGCCGGACACAAGGTAGACCTTGTCATAAACATCCCGAAGAATCATACCAAGAGGGAGCTAACAAACGGTTACCGCATCCGTCGTTGGGCAATTGATCACAACATTCCTTTGCTCACCAACGCCCGTCTTGCGGGAGCATACGTGAAGGCTTTCATCAACAAGAAGACCGACGACATTTCCATCACCCCGTGGAAGGAGTATTGATTAAAGAACTGCTTATGGCAACCTGACAGCCAAAGTGTTAAAATAAACATGAGGAGGATTGTGAATGCAATCCTCCTCATGTTTATTTTGTTCAGCTATTTGCGGAGTGCTGTTTACGACAATCCGATAATATCTTCCGGAAGCATGATTTTACCATCGAGTTCTGCTAATAAAGTGTTATTCTTATCTGCAGGAGCTGTTTTAAGAAAGAGGAATGGAACTATGGTCTTATTCCGTGCAGAAGGAATGAGCGTAAGCATTAACTCAACTACACCTTGCGATAAGTTGAAGTATATAATATAGTAAC
>CAMWSM010000019.1 GCA_947176915.1 uncultured Porphyromonadaceae bacterium
AATAATTGATGTCGTGTGGGCGAAGATGGATTCGAACCACCGAAGGCATAAGCCAGCAGATTTACAGTCTGCCCCATTTGGCCACTCTGGTATTCGCCCAAGCACTGAGAAATGATTATTCTCCCAAATGCGATGCAAAGTTAATAAGAAAAAAATATAAATCCAAATTATTTAGTTAAATTTTTTGAAAAAATATCCGAAGTTTTCCAAAACTTCGGATATTGGTCAGACCAGTCAGACCAGTCAGACTTGTCTGACAAGTCCGACTGGTCTGTTGGAGGAAATTTTCCATTTAGATGAGCTTGGCGCTTGCTTCCTTTATGCGGCGCATTGCTTCGCGGATATTATCGTCGCTTGTGGCATAGCTCAGGCGCATATAGCCGGGAGCGCAGAATGCCTCGCCGTCGACACATGCCACGTGAGCCTCCTCAAGAAGATACATTACATAGTCGCCGCTGTTCTTTATTTCACGGTCGCCTGCTTTCTTGCCGATATATGATGAGACTTCCGGGAAAAGATAGAATGCCCCCTGAGGTTCGTTGGTTATCCATCCGGGCATCTCCTTTGCAAGACTTACGATGAGATCGCGACGGCGTTCGAAAGCCTTTCTCATCTCCTCAACACAATCAAGCGAACCTTCGTAGGCAGCCTCGGCAGCTTTTTGGGCTATAGAAGAGGTGCCGGAAGTGTATTGTCCCTGAAGTTTTGTTACGGCCTTGGCGATGGGAAGCGGACCGGCCATGAAACCTATACGCCATCCGGTCATTGCGTATGCTTTTGAGACACCATTTATTATTACAACGCGATCGCGGACATTCTCAAATTCAGAAATGCTGTGAACCTCGCCTACGAAATTGATATGTTCGTAGATTTCATCAGCGAGAATTATTATGTCGGGATATTTCGCAAGCACATCTGCCAGTCCTTTCAGTTCTTCGTAGCTGTAGATGCTTCCGGTAGGATTGGAAGGGGAGTTGAGCATGATCATGCGGGTCTTCGGAGTGATCGCCTTTTCGAGCTGCTCCGGAGTGATTTTGAAATCCTGCTCCACGCCGGCATATACCTGCACGGTAACCCCTTCGGCAAGTTTCACCATTTCTACATAGCTCACCCAAGCGGGTACAGGTATTATCACCTCATCCCCCGGATTGATACAGGCGAGAAGCACGTTGCAGAGTTCCTGCTTTGCGCCGGTGCCGACCACAATCTGTTCGGGAGCAAATTCGATCTTGTTTTCGCGGAGCAATTTTCCGCAGATTGCTTTTCTGAGAGAGAGATAGCCCGGCACGGGAGTATAACGTGAATAATTCTCGTCGATTGCTTTTTTAGCAGCCTCCTTAATGAAATGAGGAGTGTCGAAGTCAGGCTCGCCTACCGACATATTGATGACATCTACGCCTGATGCCTTCAGTTCGGCACTCTTTTGAGACATAGCAAGAGTAGCGGAAGGGGAGAGAGCCTGGATACGTTGTGAAATCTGGTTCATTTCTGTTAAATTTAAGGTTTGTCAGGACTCCGAATGTTTCCTGGCAGAAACCACTCCGGAGCAAAAAAGAGCTAATTATTAGACTGCGAAGATAGTTAAATAATATGAGGAGACAAAATATTTTGGGATAAGATAAAAAATTTAATTAACTTTGTGCGCTACACTCTTATGTGTGGCGTTATTTAATTGTTATTTAATTAAGGAGGAATATTCTCCAAGTGATGCCCGAAATAAAAAAGACAATAAATATATGACAAGTAAAAATTTATTCTTCAGGCATGGCATAAAGGCTATGTTATGTCTGATAGCAGTAGTGTTAACCACGTTGACATCTTGTAAGAAAGAATCATCCGACGTGTCGTCTCTTCTTGCCACAGTTCCATCTTCAGCCGGCGCGGTCGTCGGCGTAAATCTGAAGACCGTTCTTGAGAAAGCTGATTGTGAAGTCAACGGCTCCTCTATAAAGGCCGGAAAAGAGTTGGAGAACTGGCTTGCGAGCGTCAAGCAGCCGGGGTCAAAGGGTGAGATGCTCCGGGTGTTCCTGAACAGCGACAGCGGCGTTGATCCTCAAGGAATGGTTGCCTTTATTGATGCTTACAGCACTTACGCAACCGCTATGCTTGCCGATACTGACAAGTTCATCTCTTTTGTGGAGGAACAGACCGGAGGAAAATTTTCTGAAGCTGAAGGGGGGGTGAAAGTATGCGGTAATATTGCCATATATGGAGCCCAGATGTGGATTTCCTCCAATTCTACGACCATAGATGCAAAGGCTATAAAAAACTATGCCACTCTCAGCGAGAATCAGAATTTCCTTACAAAAAATGTTTCCAATCCACTCGTGGAAATGGAGAGTGATGTCGTTACATGGGGCGACATAAGCACTCTGGCTAAGTCGTTTCTTTCTTTTGGAGAGATGGCTCAATATAATATGGTGGTAGGCGCTCTGTTCGATAATCCTGTCAGCATGGCGCTTTCCGTTGACTTCGAGAAAGGGAAGCTTAAGGCGAAGATAAAGGTGCTCAACGACAAAGGGGAAACTGCCAAGTTCCTTCTGCCTACAAAGAAGATTGACGCCGACGTTGTGAAGGGTCTTGGCGGAACTGCCGATGTTGTAGTTGCCGCTAACATAAGCAAGGATTTTACAAAAAAAGTTGAGAAGATGGTGTCTTCATTCGGAGGAGGGATGTTCGACAGTTATCTGAAGCCCCTTGCATGCGTGGACGGCACAGTTGCAGTTGCGGCAGGAGTCAGGGAGAACGGTGAGACTCCGTTGAGCGGCATTGTTCAGACCGATGGCAATCCCACCCCTGAAGTGATGAATTTCCTTTCACAGTTCGGCTCCACCAAGAAGGAAGGAAATTCAGTTATGTTCAGCAAAGGGAAGGTGTCAGGAGATTTGAATGTGGAAGAGATGGCATCTTCACTTAAAGGGGCATGGTTAGGAGGTCAATACTCGCTTTCCGCCAACAGTAAGAACTATAAGGCTGCGGCTATGCTTCTTATCCCTGACGGAGGGGGACTGCGTCTGGAAATTCAGGTTGATGGAAAAGACACTTCAAAGAATATCCTTCTTAACGTATTGAAGGATTTCTCTTCAAGATGATTCCATAGAGATGATGATAAAAGAAATAACTCTCGAGGGGATGCTTCCGCGTGTGTTTTCCGCGGAGAGCATCCCTTTTTCAGAGGTATGGAAAAGCACCCTGACCTTCCGGAGAGGATGCTTCTATCTTGTAGAGGCTGCAAGTGGGGGAGGGAAGTCGTCGATGTGCTCCTTTATATATGGGGCGCGCCGCGATTTCGAGGGAAGGCTTCTTTTTGACGGCAATGACACGGAGAGTCTAAAAATCGACCAATGGCAGAAATTGCGTCGTGAAAGCCTCGCCTATCTTCCGCAGGAACTCTCCCTATTCCCCGAATTGACCGCTCTGCAGAACATAGAGTTGAAAAATTCACTTACGGGATATGTAGAGAAAGGGCGCATCGAGGAATGGCTTCATATATTGGGAATAGATTCTCGTCGTGACTATCCTGTCGGGAGGATGTCGGTGGGCCAGCAGCAGAGAGTGGGGCTTATAAGAGCGATCTGCCAGCCTTTCGACTTTATTCTTCTCGATGAACCCGTTAGCCATCTCGATGAGGAGAACAACCGCATAGCCGCACGCATGATTATGGAGGAGGCGAGACGTCAGGGAGCCGGAGTTATCTCCACTTCCGTAGGAAATCCGCTTCTTATGGAAGATGCCTTGTCGCTGAAGTTATAATGCCAAAAGAGAATCTCCGGAATTAAAATATTAATATCCATGATAGGGAAACTGTTACGTAAAAATACCTCACCGGCACGAATAGCCGGCTTCCTGCTTTCTAATTTCATCGGACTTGCGATAATTGTGGGAGGATTGCAGTTTTACGAAGATGCCTCCTCTCTTTTCACAAGCGAGGACAGTTTTGTGAAAAGCGATTTCCTTGTGATCAATAAGAAGGTAACTTCTGCCAATACGTGGGACCGAGGGAGTTCAGACTTTTCGCGAGAAGAGATAGCCGACCTCAAGGGGCAGCCCTGGGTAAGAGATGTCGGTGAGTTTTCCTCAGCCGACTATCGAGTTATGGCTTCGGTCAATCAAGGGGGAAGAGGGATGTCGACGCTCCTGTTCTTTGAGTCCATACCTGATGGTTTTGTCGATGCCGGAGGAAGCGCGTGGAATTACCGCCCGGGGGAAGAGATTGTGCCGTTGATAATTTCCAAAGACTATCTCACTCTTTATAACTTCGGTTTTGCCAATTCAGCCGGATTGCCTCAGATGTCGGAGAGCATCATGAGCGGAATCCCTTTGCAGCTTACACTCACCTCGGAAGACGGTCTGCGCCGCAAGGTCATGCAAGGCAGAGTGGTAGGTTATTCAAACCGTCTTAACACCATCCTTGTCCCTGACTCCTTTATGGAATGGAGCCGCCGGGAATTAGGTTCGGGTAAGTCGGAGAGTCCTTCCCGCCTCATCGTAGATGTCAACAGTCCCGGAGATGTGGCGATAAAGAAATATCTTGATGAACATTCCCTGGAGGTGGCGGGCGACAAGACAGGATCCTCCGCCTCCTATCTGCTGAAAGTTGTAGTTGGGATCGTTCTTGCCGTGGGCATTGTCATAACTCTCCTCTCGTTCTTTATCCTGCTTCTTTCTATGTCGCTTCTGATGGAGAAAAATCGTGACAAGCTTCATTCCCTCCTGATGTTAGGATGTCCTGTTAAAGATGTGGCTGCGCCATATATCCGGATAGTAGTCGGAGTGTCGGTTCTGGCGTATCTGCTTGCAGTCGGATGCAGCGAATGTCTGCGTCTCAGCTATACAGGAGCTCTTGAAGGACTTGGGGCAGAGAAAGGGGGATGGTGGTTTGCTCCTGCCGTCGGGCTGTTGCTGACCCTGATAATGATAATATTTAATGTCCGGTCAGTGAGAAGAAGGGTGATAAATTCCTTTCGTAATTAACATATTATAACTAAAATAATATAAAATTTAAGTTTCTAAGCGCTCCTTCACTATAAAATTCGTTGCAAAAGATATAATAAAACCGGGATTTTGGGATAAGGCAATGGAATCAAAACAGACTAAAAATTTGAGGTAAATAGAAAAAATGAGATATTTATTGTAAAATATGTTGCATAACATGTTTTGGTGTTAATATTGTTAATTAACATTGTTAACGGTGTTAAAATGCCTTAACGAAAATAAATAAATTCTTACTTTTGCGATGTGTTTGCCGACAAAGCCATGGAAAGCTCGAGAAGAAGTTTCCCCCTACATTGTCTAAAGACGCGAAGCAGCAGATGGATGACGCTGATGAGCATTTCTAATCGTCTGATCCTCATTGGCAATCCGCCCACTATGAATAGAAAGAAGTTAAAACTCAATATCAACTAAATTTTTCCAATTCTTGCATGAAGAACATCTGTTTTCATCTGAACAGGAAGTTATGGCTGACACTCGCGTTAGTGCTTAGCCTTGCGCTTCCCGGATTCGCTCAGAAGATCACTGTTCACGGCTACGTGGATGATGAACTGGGTGATGCTCTGATTGGTGCCACCGTAATGGAAAAAGGCACATCGAATGGTACGTCGACAGACATTGATGGTAACTTCGTCCTTAATGTCGCTCCGAACGCGACTTTGGTGATAAGTTACATCGGCTATGATCCTATGGAGGTAGCAGTCAACGGCCAGACTAACATCAAGGTGACCATGAAAGAAAACGCCACCACCCTTGAGGCGGCTGTCGTAATCGGTTATGGTAGTGTAAAGAAATCTGATGCCACAGGTTCGGTGGCAGTCGTAACTCCGGATGACATCGACGCCGGTATCTCGACTTCAGCACAGGACCTTCTCGTAGGCGCCAGCCCGGGTGTGGTTGTAACAACCTCCGGTGGTGATCCTACCGGCAACGCAAACATCCGTATTCGTGGCGGTTCCTCACTGTCAGCGTCCAATGACCCTCTTATCGTCATTGACGGTGTGCCTCAGAGCAACCAGAGCAACGCAGGCGGCACAAACGCCCTGACCATGCTCAACCCCAACAACATCGAGAGCATGACCATCCTTAAGGATGCTTCCGCAACCGCTATTTACGGTTCGCGCGCATCTAACGGTGTCATCATCATCACAACCAAGAAAGGCAAGAGCGGACGTCCGCAGGTAAACTTTGCTGCCAACTTCCACGTGAACACTGCCCGCAAGACCCTCAAGATGATGAAGACAAGCGAATATGTAGGTCTCATCGAGCAGTATGGTAACGACCGTGCAAAGGAAATGCTTTATTCAAATCCTATCAACCCCGAGCTCGGCACTCAGGCAGGTACAGCTTACAACCTTTATGACACTGACTGGCAGAAACAGGTGCTCCGCACTGCTTTCTCTCAGGATTACTCACTCAGCGTTGGTGGTTCTGCAGGTTTCCTCCCCTATCGTGTGAATGCTTCTTACACCAACAACCAGGGTATCATCAAAACCTCTTCAATGGAACGTACAACAGTAGGTTTCAACCTTACTCCGAAGTTCCTTGACGATCATCTCTCTGTTCAGCTTAACGCACAGGGTTCATACGTTAAGACAGGTAATGCTGCCGGTGTTGTAGGTGGTGCTGTAGGTATGGCTCCTGTTTATCCCGTATATACTAATTATGCGATGGCTTCTCCTGATATGCCGATGGCGTTCAACGGATATTACAATATCCTTCAGACTACAGGTGCTCCTGAGGAGAATGCTTCCGAGAACCCCCTTCAGCTTCTCGAAAACCAGAAGAGCATAGGCAAGACCCTCAACTCTACCGGTAACATCGCTATCGATTATTCTCTCCACTGGCTACCCGAACTCCACTTCAACCTCAACCTCGGTTATCAGGTTTCCAAGAATGATTCCCATACTGACGTTGATCCCAACTCTATCATGGCGTGGAGAAGCAACTATAAGGATGGTGCCGGCACTCACTACACATGGTATGAACTCCAGCGCAACACCAACCTCTCATTCTTCATCAACTATAAGAAGGATTTTGAGGCAGCAAAATCTAACGTTGACGTAACTCTCGGTTACGACTGGCAGCGTTTTGACTATCATGGCCGCAGCCAGACTTTGATCAATACCCTTGGCTATAACCTCGGTTTCGCCGGCGGTATCTATTCAATCACTCCCAATCCTGCATCAGAGAGCCATATCGGTCACGCTTACGAGGATGCTCCTATGAGCCGTTGGGGTAACATTAACCAGCTCGTATCATTCTTCGGACGTATCAACTATATCTTCGACGACACTTACCTCCTTACCTTCACTCTCCGTGATGACGGTTCTTCACGTTTCTCAAAAGACAACCGTTGGGGTCTCTTCCCCGCGCTTGCTCTTGGTTGGAAGATCAACAATATGTCATTTATGGAGAACACCCGCGGCTGGCTCAACGACTTCAAGCTCCGTCTCGGCTGGGGTGAGACAGGTCAGCAGGATATAGGTCAGTATTTCGGTTATCTCCCGATCTATACAGACTCCTATCAGCTCGGCTTCTCTTATCTTAACCCGACTAACCCGATTAATCCTGATGGCAGCTACAACTGGATCAATCCTTACTATCCCCAGTCATACAACGCTGACCTCAAGTGGGAGACAACAACCACTTGGAACGTCGGCCTTGACATGGGCTTCATGAATAACCGCATCACTCTTGCAGCCGACTGGTATCTCCGCAAGACCCGCGACCTTCTCTCATACGTTCCGACTGCCGCTACCAATACTTCAAACTATCAGTGGCGCAACATCGGTGATATGGAAAACCTCGGTGTCGAGGTTACTGTAGGTGCCAAGCCTGTCATGACAGACGACTTCACTTGGAACACCAGCGTGAATGTTGCTTGGAACAAGAACAAGATTACAAAACTCCAGGGCTCAGGATCCGATTCTGCTATCTCAGCTATCGGTCTTCCTTCCGGTACAGGCGGTAATCTCGGATGGCATATCGTAGGTCAGCCTGCGTTTACTTTCAAGGTTTACGAGCAGGTTTACGACCAGAACGGCAATCCTCTCGAAGGTCAATATGTTGACCAGAACCAGGATGGCCTTATCAATGATGACGACCTCATCATGTATCACAGCAAGGATCCCAAAGTGACTGCTACTTGGAACAACAATTTCTCTTGGAAGAACTGGGATCTCGGCATCTCACTCCGTGCTAACTTCGGCAACTACGTTTACAACAACCTGAAATATTCAAACAGCCGTATCTACAGCGTCTCTGCCGCACAGTATCAGCTTGGCAACCTCCTTGCTGACGGCTTCCTCTTCAAGGATGCTTCAAGCGCACAGCAGCTTCCTCTTTCAAGCTACTTCGTAGAGAACGCAAGCTTCGTACGTTGCGACAACATCACACTCGGATATACATTCCACGATGTTTTCAAAGGCACAACAATGATTCGTCTGTTCGCAGCTGTTCAGAATCCTTTCGTAATAACCAAGTTCACAGGTATCGATCCTGAGGAGTTCGGTGGTGTTCAGAGCGATCCGTATCCCCGTCCAATCACAACATCACTCGGTCTTGTGGTAACATTCTAATCTTTCCATAATCTGAAGAATAGAACATTAATATGAAAAATTTAAAAAATATATTCCTTAGCTTGGGAGTTGCGGCAACTCTCTTCGGTACTACCGCTTGTACCGGCGACCTTGACCTTCAGCCCCGCGACCCGAGCGAAATCACCGATGCAAATGGCAAAATAGATAACGTCTTCGCCGACCTTTATCTCCAGTTCGCAACTTACGGTGCAAATGGCAACTCCCCCGTGAGCGGTTTCGATGGTGGTATGGCTGCTTTCCAGCGTGCTATGTTCATCGCTGAGGAGATTCCTACAGACGAGGCTTCCTGGATCTGGGACCCTGCTGATTACGGCGTGTTCAACTATGGCACATTCAATGCAAACATCGGCTGTCTCTATGGTTTCTACTCTCGCCTTATCATCAACATCACCCTCAGCAACCAGTTTATCCAGGCTCTTGACAATGGTGAGTTCGGTGAAGTTGACGCTGCAAAGGCTGCCAACTATCGCCTTCAGGCAAAGACCCTCTGGGGAGCTTGCTACTACTACATGCTCTCTTTCTATGACAATGTGCCTTATGCTGACGAGACAACTCCCGTCGGGGCCGAGCCTACACAGCGTCCCCGTGCGGAGGTTTACAATCTCGTGACTTCTCAGCTTGAGGATGTCGTGGCAGCTTACGGTGCTAATCAGACTCCTCTCTACGGTTTCGTTGGTCTTGATGCCGCTGAGTCTATCCTTGCCAAGATTTATCTGAATGGTGAAGTGTTCGCCGGTAAGGCTGACTATGCTAAATGCTATCAGCACTGTAAGAATGTCATCGACCGTCTCGGTAAAGGTGGCTATTATGGAAACGGTCTAGCTCGCAGCTACAACGCTCTTTTCGGCGCTAACAACAAGAAGTATGTGATTGGTAACCCGGGCAGCGATGTGAACGAGATCATCTGGAGTATCGCTGGTGATAATATCAACCTTACCGGTTATTCAGGTGCTAACTTCCTTATCGCAGGTTGGATCGGTACAAATGCCGTGCAGGTTACTATGGGCAAACCGACTCAGAATCCTGCACTCAATGGCCAGTATGAAGATACTGAGGCTGGCAAGATTCTCTACACTTACGTGGCAGACCCCGAGCAGTATGAAAAAGATCTTAAGACTTATAACGAGGCAGCCGAGTCTAAAAAGGATGCTTGGCAGACTCTTGTCAACGAGATTGTAAATGGTGTTCCCTATTCTTTCAACCCAACTCAGAATGGCTACGTAGCACAGGATTGGTATAACTATGGTAACGGTTGGAAGTGTATGGTTGCCCGTAAGTCTTTCGTTCGTAAGTTTGAATGGGAAGACGTTGACATGTCAGTCAGCAACGACCGCCGTGTCAGCCTCTGGCAGACCTCCGCTCACGGTTTCACTGCCGACAATGTTTCTATCGTAGGTGACGACTGGGGTAAAAATGGTTACCTCTGTCCGAAATACTCTAACTGGGCATACAATGAAGATGGCACTATCGACGCAGCTGCTTCTCCTACAAACATCTCTATGGCATCAGGCGACTATGCAGCTATCCGTCTTGCTGAAATCTATCTTACAGCAGCTGAGGCTATCCTTCAGGGTGGTGGCGGCTCTGAGGCTGAGGCTCTTCAATATGTAAACTATATCCGTCAGCGTGCATATGGTGATCCGGCAGGTGATGAATCTCACTTCTGGGCTCGTCTCTCAATGCAGGATCTCCGCGACGAACGTTGCCGCGAGCTCTATCAGGAGAATGTACGTCGTACTGACCTTATCCGTTGGAATCAGTGGTGCACCGGTTACACTTGGGAATGGAAGGGTGGTATCCAGAATGGTACTAACCTTCCTGAATACACTAAACTCTATCCTATCCCGACTCGTACAATGGTTGCATCTTCATTCCAGCAGACCACCGGTTATTAATCTAAATCAAATTTTCTGAAAATCCAATATGAAAAAGATATCGATTATATTCGCAATGGTGGCATTGCTGCTCGGGGTTTCTTCCTGCAAGCAGGAGGACGAACCCAAATACCATGCGCCGACAACCTTCACGGTTAATGAGCCGGCTCTTCAGAATCAGGCATTCCGCTGCGCTGCAGAGATGACTGATGCCGAGACATTCAACCTTTTCTGCTCACAGCCTGACTATGGCTATTCAGCAATCTGTGAGTATTCTGCTCTCGTTTCTCTCAATCCGGATGCTCCTATTGAGGATTGGATCTCACTTCCCAACGAGAACAGCACATCCGCTTCTATGGCTATCAAGACCTACGAGCTTGGTGTGGCAGTCAATCAGCTCCTCAACGTAGAGGATTATGCAGATTTCGTTGACCGTGGCATTTACAATAATGAGTATAAGGTTTATCTGAAAGCTGTATGCGAGATTCCTTCAATCGAAGGTTCACGCATTGTAAGCTCCAACACTGTAAGCTACAATAAAGTGATGATCAACTATGCAGAGAAGAAACCGGGCTGGATCTATATTTGCGGTGATATTGAAAATATCGACACAGGCAAGGCTAACGGCTTTACAGCTCCGAGCTCAGCTAACCTTAATGACTATATGAATAACTGGTCGCTCTATGAGCCCGAGGATATGATCGGCGAAAAACTTTATGTCGGCACATTCAACCTCGTTCCGAAGAATGCTGATGATGATAAATTTAAACCGACTGATGATAACCCTGAGGGTTCCTATAATGCCGGTAATCCTGATGCTTGTGCTCAGTTCCGCTTCTTCACTGAACTTGCTGGCTGGACCAATACTTACTCACTTGGTTCAAACGAGGCAGACTTCTACTGCTTGCCGACAACAGACAAGTGGGAAGTTGGTTACTCCGGTGAGATCGTTAATCAGGGTCTTGGCAACTGGGGTGTATTCGTGACTGAAAAGGCTCCGATTACTATCGTGGTTGACGTTCCGAACCTCAAGATATTCTACAAGGCCGGTGAGTACGATGTAACATTCGTAGGTCGCGATCCTGAATTCAATTAATGTCTTTTCGGAGACGGGGAAGCGCGGACTTCCCACTTCCCCGCCTTCGTCTCGTTAATTTAAACAGAAACAACAGCAATGAAAAAGATAAAATTATTTTCAGCATTGGCTCTGACGCTGGCTTTGGCTGCTTGCGATGACTTCGATCTGCCGAACCCTCCCGGTCAGACCAATACCGATCCGGAAGCTTATTTCGAGAATTCCAATCTCGTGATGGCTCCGAACAGCCAGGCTATCAGCCTCACTGCGGCGAATGAAGCCAACCAGTATGTAACCGTTGCCAATATCACCACTTTTGAGAACTTCCCTGAAGGATATACTCTCGAAGTAGATATGGAGGTAGGCAATGACGGCACCTTCTCTAAGACAACTACTCTTTCCACAGTTATTGATGGTGATGCCGTTACCGTAAACCCTGACCTTCTCAACGGAGCTATTCAGAGTGTAATCACCAAAAAGCCCGGTACTTACGACGTAAATTCACGTCTTGCCGCTTACGCTGTCAGAGGGAATACTCGTTTACGTCTCGGTGGCGTCAACAATTATTATCTTACAGAGGCACTCAATGTAACTACCTTTGACGCTACGAAGGTGATTGAAGACGCTTATTATCTCGTTCCGTGTGCATTGGATGGTACACCTAACATGGGCGCTGCTATTCAGATGAATAATACAGCAGGTTCAGATGTATCAGCTTACGATAATCCTGAATTCGCGATCAAGATCGAGTCTCCGGCTCCTGACGGATATTTCTTCAAGATTGCTCCTCAGTCTGCTATATCAGCCGGTTCTGCAGCATCTCTTTATGGTGCAAATCCTGCTGCTGACGGCATGAGCGGAAAACTCAGCACTGATTACGGTGTAGGCCACATCTCTATAACAGGCGATGTCCTGATCACTGTCAATATGGAGGAGGATTCCTACAGTGTGAACTATGCGTTTGAGGTGCTTTATCCCTTCTCCGGTTCAACAGCTGCTGATAAGTTGATGCTTCTTTACACTACAAACTACATCAACTATTCAGGCGTTGCCGCTATCAACAACCAGTGGTTCCTCGGCGCTAAGCCGGATAAGAAGGCTGAGCCTCTCTTCCGTCAGAGCGAAGAGGAGGAGGCAGTTGTAAGTGAAGATGGTCTCGTGATGACCGGTCTTCTTACAAATGACCCGAGCGCTGCTCAGATCAAGACTCCTGTAAGAGGCAACCACCTCTACTGGGTAGACGTGAACCTCGTTCAGCTCACTTACTCACTCTCCGCAATCGAGACACTCTCTGTAATCGGCAGTGCAAACGGTTGGAGCAATGAGCCTGAGAATGTGGTAGACCTTACTCCTTCAAAGGATCTCAAGATCTGGACAGGCACTGACATTCATGTAGGTCCTGAATTCAAGCTCAATGCTAACCATGCATGGGAGATTGACTTCGGCGGCACTAAGGTGGCTGATACTGAAGGTGAGCATGTTTACAACATCACTATGAAGGGTGGCAACCTTGAGGTTGAAGAGGGTAACTATGACATTACCGTAGATTTCTCAGTTCAGCCTTACGTTCTTACTCTTAAGAAGAAGTAAACTGATAAATTGGTTTTATATCAGATAAAGGATTCCCGGCCGTTTAAATAACGGTCGGGAATTTTTTTGAAAAAAGTAATAAAAATTTTGTAAAATTAAAATTACTTATTAACTTTGCGGAGCATAAAAGGCAATGGTGCATACCATTGGAATCTTGCATGAAAAGCCTTGGAGAATGCCCTTCGAAGTGATGAGAAGGAAAAGACTTAACTAAGAGATAAATTAATTCAAATATTAACTAACTTAAAATCTACTTCAGAATGAAGAAATTTTACGCTTTTGCAGCTGCAGCTTTCATGGCAGCTACAGCTTTCGCACAGAATGGTGCTCCCCTTTACGCAACAGGTGCAGGTCCGGCATTTGATCCGGCATGGGCTCCTGAAAGTGCTGTAGAGTTTGTATACGCTGACGGTGTATATACTCTCGAGCTTGAAGGTCTGACTCAGTTCAAGATTTCTACTGCAAATGGTGATTGGGATGCATTCAATGCCGGTGCTTTGTGTGTTGAAGGCGGAGCTGCTCTTGAGGATGGTGTTGCTGCAACTCTCGTGGCAGGTGATGCAAATCTTGTAACAGCCGGTTCAGCTGACTATACCGTAACTGTAGCAGGTGATCTCTCTACAATCACTGTTAAGGCAAAGGGTGAGGTTGATACTTCTTTCCCCGCTGTATATGTTCGTGGTGATATGAATGGTTGGGGTGTTGATGAGGCATGGCAGATGACGGAAGTGGTTCCTGAGACTGTTTTCTCTCTGACTGTTCCTGCTCCTATCGCTGCAGGCGAGGCTTTCAAATTTGCTGACGATGCTTGGAATAAAGTAAACTGCGGCGGTGATGGTGAGGCTATTATGGCTGATACTGAGACTGAAGTATTCAACGGTGGTAATCCTGCTAACATCACTCTCGAAGAGGAATTTGACGGAACAATCTGGTTGAATCTTGATCTTGACGGTGTAGCTTACGTATATTTCGATACTACTAATGGTGAGAATGTTCCTGAATGGGTAACTGCTGCTCTTACCGGCGTTAAGGGTGTAGAAGTTGAGGAGAATGCAGCTCCTGTTTACTACAACCTCCAGGGCATCCGCGTTGCTAATCCTGAGAACGGTGTATTCATCGTAGTTAAGGGCAACAAAGTTTCTAAAGTGGTTCGTTAATAATCAGAATCTGAAATAAGAAAAGCCGCTTCCAAGCCGGAAGCGGCTTTTTTGATAGATTCAAATATTGAGCCATGACAATGATGGAGAAGTATAAATCGGATGCCTGGTATTGGAAATTGTCCAAGCATAGGAATAATAAACGAGCAAATTGGCATGATTATCATGCTCCTTGCTTCTATATGATCACTATCAATCGAAACGATTTATTAAATCTTAAATTCTCATCATTGAAAAACATAGGTGCAGATAGAGTGATTATTCCCCAGGTTGAGTTGTCGGAATGTGGAAAAATTATACTAAAGGAATTGATGAACATTGAGCATCAGTATCCTTCTGTTGCAGTAAGAAGATGGGTGATCATGCCGGATCATATCCATATTGTTATTTGGATAAAACAATCCATTAAGATAGGACTTGGAGGAATTATAGGTTTCTTTAAGGGAAACGTCACTAAAAGATTTTTTGAATCTTATCCGGATTATAAATATGATCGTATCTCAGTCTTTAATCCCGGTTTCCACGACAGGATCCTTACCAGAAAAGGTATGTTGAATAATCTTTTCAAATATGTGGAAGATAATCCAAGAAGAGCATTAATCCGAAGGAGCCAGAAGGATTTCTTTAATAAATGTAAGGTAAGTATAGGGGGAATAATATTTTCTTGTTATGGCAATTTAGGTTTGATGAGTGATCCCTGGATAATGACTGTGAGATGGAGCAGCAAGTACGGGGATGGAGAATGGGATAAGATAGTTTATTCCGGACGTGAGATTGCAAGATGTGGCGGTGTTATCATTTCTCCATTCATTCATCCGTTAGAAAAGGATTTGATGAAGGAGCTTTTAGTTGAGGGAGCGAATGTAATCAAATTGATAGAATATGGAATTGGAGAGAGATGGCATGCGAAAGGGGCAGATTTTGCCTTATGTTCCCAAGGAAAATTGTTGTTATTGGGGAAAGAGGATATAGGGATTGGTCCGCATCTCGTCAGTAGAAGTGAATCATTGCAATTGAATGCTGAAGCAAGATGGATTGCAGATTCTTTGAAAAGAGGAAGATTTCAAATTATTGATTAAGGGTAAATTCTTATTAAACCTAAGCCAAAGGCTTAGGTAACACAACCTTACTCATTATTTTTGTATTTCTATTAAAAATAGAAGAAAAAAACTAATCCGGGAAATTATATAAAAGGATTGGGTATAGTTACAGATGCCTTTGGCATCCTGTTTGTGTCGTTGCTTGTGGCTGTTGGTATTGCAAGCAGATGCTATTCTCCGACCAAAAAGTGGTTACTATTTCTAAAAATCAATTATCATGAAGAGAAATTTTGTTTTGGGGTTGATGCTGGCGGTGATGTCGGCTTTCAACGGAGTTGCCGAGGAGCGCAGCGCGTATCAGCTGTCGGGCAACCTGATGGCTTATCCATTTGTGGAAAATCAGCCTCCGGCTCAAACGCCGGCTCCGGAAGGCTACAAGCCTTTCCATCTTGAACATTACGGCAGACATGGAAGCCGGTGGCTTATCGGGGGGAATGATTATCTCACTCCGGTGTTGCGTCTTGAGAGCGCGGAAAGGAATGGCAAACTGACTCCGCTCGGGGAGAGAACCCTTGCCGCGTTGCGTGAGATAGAGCAGGCATCCCATCAGAGGCTCGGTGAATTATCAGATAAAGGAGCCGTGCAGCATCAGGCCATAGGCAGACGTATGGCTGAGAATTATCCTGAAATCTTTAACGGAAATGCCGATATAGATGCAAAGGCTACGGTTGTGATCCGTTGCATTCTCTCCATGGCTAATGCCCTCGAGGGGATTAAATCGGTGGCTCCGGATGTGAAGCCGACTAAGGATGCAAGTTATGCCGATATGTGGTTTATGAATTATGATGACAAACCGGCGTGGCCTATTAAGGATAAGGCTGAGGAGACGGTGGTAAAGGATTTCAAGAAGAAGCATGACATAGGGAATGATTATCTCAACCGTCTCGTAACCGATCCTAAATTCGCAGCTGATAGCGTCGCTCCCGGAATTATGCCTTATCTCTATTGGGTGCTTGCCAATACTCAGAGCCATTCCGGCCAACCTTGGCTACTTGAGGAGGTATTCAGCAACGAGGAATTGGAGGAGATTTGGAAGGGTGGCAACGCTTTCTGGTTTATACATGGTGGCGACACTGAACTGACAAAACATCGCCTTCCATACGTGCAACGCAATCTTCTGCGCCGTATTATTGACCGCACGGATTCAGCAGCAGTGTCTGAACGACCTTCAGCCAACCTACGTTACGGACATGACGGTATTCTTCTTAATGCGATAGTGCTGATGGAGCTCGGCGATTATGGAAGGGAGATCAATGATCTGGAGCAGCTCGACAGCCTTGCGTGGAGAGATTATGACATTATTCCGATGGCGGGTAATTTCCAGCTGGTGTTTTATCGTGCTGAGAATGGGGATAAGAATGATATCCTCGTCAAGGCGATGATAAATGAAAGGGAAGTTTCCTTGCCCGGGGAGCCTGTGAGCGGACCTTATTATCGCTGGAGCGATGTCAGGAATTATTGGCTTGGCAAACTGGATTCATTCAAGGAGATTGCTCCCGGGATGTAATGCCTGGGGTTATTAATGCTTGGGAGGGGATTGCTCCGCAATCCCGCTGCGTCGGCAAATTTACTGAATAAAAAGGATTACCTTCTTATTACGTAGCGGGATTGCGGAGCAATCCCCTCCCAAGCATTATGGAGCAATCCCCTCCCAAGCATTACGAAAAAAGGAGGAACGGGTAGGGAAAGATAATTTCAATTTGTTTTCTTATCTCAATTTATTTAACTATTTTTGTAGGATAAAAGATGACGCGTCGTTAAGGGGAGCGTGAAATTCAATCCGTGGATAAACGCTTTGCCAACGTGTTTGTTTTAAGAGTATGAAAAACGAAGAGAAGGAAGCCGTAAGGCAGGAAAAAATAGAGCAGCTTGCCGCTGCCAAGGCTGATAGCGACAAGGTGATAAATGAAGCCACAAATTCGGAATATAAGTATGGCTTCACGAGTGACATTGAGACAGAGATTGTGCCTCCCGGTCTTAATGAGGATGTGATACGTTTCATATCAAAGGTGAAGGATGAGCCTGCATGGTTGCTTGACTTCCGGTTGAAAGCCTTTCGCTACTGGCAGACACTGCCGATGCCTCATTGGGCGCATCTGAATATCCCGGAGATAGATTATCAGGCAATCTCTTATTATGCGGCTCCCAAGAAGAAGGAGCTTAAGAAGAGTCTTGACGAAGTTGACCCGGAACTAATAAAGACATTCAATAAACTCGGCATATCCCTTGAGGAACAGAAGCAGCTTGCAGGAGTGGCGGTGGATGCCGTGATGGATTCTGTAAGCGTAAAGACCACTCACAGGGAGAAGCTTGCGGAGCTTGGTGTGATTTTCTGTTCATTCTCTGAGGCTGTAAAAGATTATCCGGATCTGGTCAAGAAATATTTAGGGAGTGTGGTTAGCTATAGGGATAATTTCTTTGCGGCTCTTAATTCAGCAGTATTTTCCGACGGGTCTTTCGTCTATATTCCTAAGGGTGTCCGTTGCCCTATGGAGTTGAGCACCTATTTCCGTATCAATGCCTCCGGCACGGGACAGTTTGAACGCACGCTGATAGTGGCTGACGATGATGCCTACGTGAGCTATCTGGAAGGTTGCACCGCCCCTATGCGTGATGAAAATCAGCTCCATGCCGCCATAGTTGAGATTATCTGCGAGGAGAGGAGCGAAGTGAAATACAGTACGGTGCAAAACTGGTATGCCGGCGATAAGGAGGGGAAAGGGGGCATCTACAATTTCGTTACTAAACGAGGATTGTGCAGAGGCCATCGTTCAAAAATTTCCTGGACTCAGGTCGAGACTGGCTCTGCAATTACGTGGAAGTATCCTTCCTGCATATTGAAGGGGGATGAAAGTGTGGGAGAGTTTTATTCAGTAGCTGTAACAAACAACTATCAGCAGGCTGACACCGGCACGAAGATGATTCATGTGGGACGCAATTCGCGAAGTACGATTGTCAGCAAGGGCATTTCTGCGGGGAAAAGCCAGAATTCCTACCGAGGACTCGTAAGGGTTGCGGAGAAAGCCACGGGATGCAGAAATTATACTCAATGTGATTCTCTCTTGATGGGTAATGAATGCGGGGCACATACCTTCCCTTATATTGACGTGAGAAATTCCTCTTCAACGGTGGAGCATGAGGCCACTACCTCCAAAATAAACGAGGAGCAACTTTTCTATTGCCGTCAGCGGGGTATTCCTACCGAAGAGGCTGTCGCATTGATTGTAAATGGATATGCCAAGGAGGTGATGAATAAGCTTCCGATGGAGTTTGCAGTTGAGGCTCAGAAACTTCTCCAGATAACTCTGGAGGGGAGTGTGGGGTAGAGGCTTTAGGCATTAGGCATTAGGCATTAGGCCGGAGGGGATAGGTGTTAGGGATTAGGGTAGATGATAAATATTTACGTGAAATGTCCAGTAGCAAATATAAAGATTTAAAGGTATGGGTGAAATCAATAGAATTAGTTGCTGAGGTCTATGATCTTGTAAAATTACTTCCAGGAGAAGAAAGATATGGTTTATCAGATCAAATGAGACGGGCAGCTGTTTCTATACCTTCAAATATTGCGGAGGGACATGGAAGACATACTGATAAGGAATTTATCAAATTTCTTTCCATATCAAGAGGCTCGTTGTTTGAATTGGAAACCCAATTGGAGATATGCCGACGGTTAAACTATATGGATGCATCAACCTTATCCGGAGTTGGAGAGAAAATTACCGAAATCAGCAAAATGCTAAATAGCTTAATCAGGTATAGAATAAAAAATGAATTGAACACCTAAGGCCTAAGGCCTAAAGCCTAAAGCCTACATAACATGAACGAAAGAATAGTAATAATAGATAGAGTTGACCCACAGACTTTCTACGGAGTCAATAATAATAATATCAATCTTATTCGCAATCTCTTCCCGAAGTTGCGGATGGCTGCTCGCGGCAATGTCATCAAGGTGATAGGAGAGGAGGGAGAAACTGCTGAATTTGAGAGGAAGGTAAAGTTGATCGAGGATTATGCTGCCAAGTATAACAAGCTTTCCGAGGATGTCATAATAGATATCGTGAAGGGGGAGCCCCCGAAAGCGGTAAATTCCGAAGGGGTGATAATTTTCGGACAATCCGGCAGACCTATATCGCCTCGCAATGCAAATCAGGCGAAGATGGTGAAGAGTTTCTCGCATAATGATCTTACGTTTGCCCTTGGTCCGGCGGGAACGGGAAAAACTTATATTGCCATAGCACTCGCTGTCGCAGCTTTGAAAAATAAGACCTGTAAAAGGATAATCCTATCCCGTCCAGCAGTAGAGGCAGGGGAGAAACTCGGATTTCTTCCGGGAGACATGAAGGATAAAATCGATCCTTATCTTCGTCCGCTCTATGATGCGCTTGAGGATATGATTCCCCAGCTTAAGCTGAAGGAATATATGGAGAATGACACGATTCAGATTGCTCCGCTGGCTTTTATGCGCGGAAGAACGTTGAATGATGCCGTGATAATCCTTGATGAGGCGCAAAACACAACCAAGCATCAGATGAAGATGTTCCTCACCCGTCTGGGTGTCAACAGCCGTATGATCATAACGGGAGATGCGACTCAGATTGACCTTCCCCGCACGGTTCAGAGCGGTTTGCTTCAGTCGTTGAGAATACTTCGCGGTGTTGAAGGGATCGGAATTATAGAATACGGCAAGAAGGATATAGTTCGTCATCCGCTTGTGCAGCGTATCGTTGATGCGTACGAAGCACGCGAGAAGAAGGTGGATGAGGAATTCAATAAAGAAATCGAAAATTGATATGGCGAAAGTTGGAGATACAGTGCGCTTCCTGAGTAGTACAGGGGGCGGAAAGATAACAAGAATAGAGGGGAATATCGCATACGTTGATGAGGATGGCTTCGAGACACCGGTGCTGCTGAAGGAGGTTGTGGTGGTGCTGCCTGCGGGACATGAACCTAAGCAAAAGAATTCTCGGCTTATGTTCGATCAGTCGGCGTATGACGAGGGGAAGAAGCCTGCTCCGACACCGAAGCCAACGAAGAGGGAGACAGAGTTGCCTAAACCGCAGCCGGCTCTTCCGATAGAGGAGACTCCTCACGGGGAGCGTCTCAACATCACTTTGGCTTTCGAGCCTTCGGATGTCAAGAATCTTGATAAGTCGCGATTCACGGCTGTGATTGTGAACGATTCAAACTATCAGCTTGAGTTTACTTTTCTGCGCCGTTCAAGCGAGGAGAGAGGCTGGACATTAGTGAATGGAGGAACCGTTCCCCCTAATGAATTGCTTGACCTTGCAGTGCTTACACAAGAGGAGATCTCGAAGTATGAGCGCATAGTGTTTCAGTGTATTGCTCTCAAGAAGGAGAAGTCCTTCACTTTGCAGGCTCCCGTCAGTGTGATGCGTAATCTGGATCTGACAAAGTTTCATAAGTATCATTGTTTCCGTCCGGGATTATATTTCGAGACTCCGGTTATTGAGGTGCCGCTCGTCGTTGATGGTGTCGCAGTGAAGCCTTTGGAGGTTAATACAGTTGAATTACAGTCGGCTATGCAGGGAGGGAAACCTGATAAAGCCTCTTTGGATGAATTGTCTAACAAGTACAAGGTGGATAAGCGCGAGAAGAGGAAACAGAATCCGGCGGATAATCCTCATAAACTTTTGCCTCTCATCGAAGTGGATCTTCATATAGGGGAATTAATTGATTCAACGGTCGGAATGGAGCCTAAGGATATGCTCGGACTTCAGCTTGACACGGTAAGGAAATATATGAAAGCTAATGCTCTGCGCAAGGGGCAGAAGATAGTTTTCATACATGGAAAAGGGGAGGGCGTATTGCGGAAGGCAGTGCTTGAACTTCTGAAGAAGGAGTATCCGAAGGCTGAGATTCAGGATGCCTCTTTCCGCGAATACGGATTTGGCGCAACTCTCGTAACGATAAATTGAAAATTGAAATTTGAAAATTGAAAATTGTGATAGTTGGTTGTGGATAAAGTTTATAAATTGAAAATTGTATTCTGATTGTGGATGAGAGATAATGTTTTGTATAATAAAAGTCTTAATTTTGCAATCAGAATTGTGAAGTTATATTCTTGTCTTAAAGATAGGGGTGAATATATCATGTCTAAGCAAATAATGCGTAGTGGAACAAGTATTGGGGCGAATATTACCGAGGCGTTAGATGCTCAGAGTGGTATGGATTTCGTATCAAAACTATCGATTGCTCTAAAAGAATGTAAGGAAACACGATATTGGCTTACATTACTTCATAGAGTAGGGATTCTTTATGGGAAAGAATATGATTCTTTAGATAAGGATGCGTCTGAATTAAATGCTCTTTTGGTTTCAATTATAAAAACCAAGAAGAGAAATTTGATGACTAAGGGGAAATAATAAGTATTATAATTTTCAAATTTCAATTTTCAAAATTCAATTAAATATGAAGTGGTGGTCTTATCCCGCGGAGGGTGAGAGTGGAAAGACGATAATAGTAACCGGTCATGACGGAATAGATAAATTCCGTGAGAGCGGGAAGTATATCTATCGTATAGACGTGAGCTGGAAATATAATGCTCTTGCTGACGGAATGCCGGAGGAGGAGGATGCAAGGCTGATGGAGGAGGTAACAGATGCCTTGACGGATGCCTTGAAAAAGGATAAGGTGGCTGTTATGACGGGAATTTATACGGGAGATGGAAGCCGGGACTGGGTCTTCTACACAAAGAATCTCAAGATTTTCTCAATAGTCTTTAACAAGGCATTGGAGAATCTGCCGACTATTCCTTTTCTGATAGAGGCTGAGGAGGATGCCGGTTGGGAGGAATATTCTCACATGAGGGAGGAGACATACGTGCCTGACGAGGAATAAATATTTTATTAACATATACTTTAAAATCTATGGTAAAAAACTATCTTACGTTATGGATGATGCTTTTGGCCGTCGTGCTCGGAATAGGCACAGCCAAAGCAGAGGGTCTGACTGTAGAACTATCTTCATCATGGGGCTCGAATATCGTGCGTCTTGATAAAGATGTGAAATTCAGGGCACAGGCCAATCAGGAAGCTGATCTTCGTATCACAGTGAATGACACTGAAATTGTGAATCAAAAGAATGTAGCAGCTAATACGAAAGTGGAGGGTGTTTTCACATTCTCAACAACGGGTGATTTCACCGTTACGGCTTATGCTACAGCTAATGGAGAAACAGTAAGCAGCACGGCATTTTATTGTGTGCCTACCGTTTCTCAACCGGCATCTTCACAGACTGTTCCCCCGATGGGAGCATTCCGTAACGCAGACGGAACAGTAACATTCTGTTTCGCTGCTCCGGAGAAAGAGACAGTGATTCTCGTGGGTTCCTGGAATGATTATAAGGTTTCGCAGGCTGCCGTGATGGATTATGTTGACGGTCCGGCAGACGGAGAGGGTTCTTTCCGTTATTTCACCAAGACAGTGAGCGGTGTTCCGGTGAACGAACCGGTGCTTTACTATTATATGGTAAACAACGGCACAAGTTATAAGAACGTCGGTGATCCTTACGCACGTCTTGTCCTGGATCCAAATAATGACAAATGGATTTCTCCCGAAGTATATCCCGATATGCCTGCATATCCTGAGGATAAGGTAAAGAATGTATGTCTTGCCGTGTTCCAGGATAACTTCGGTGAGTATGAATGGAAAGTAAAGGATTTCAAGGGTGCTCCTAAGGATGATCTCGTAATCTATGAACTTCTTTTCCGCGATTTCACAGGAACTGAAGGGAAGGCACTCGGCGATGGCACCGTGCGCAAGGCAATAGGGAAAATACCTTATCTTAAATCCTTAGGCATCAACGCGGTGGAGCTTCTTCCTATCAATGAATTCGACGGTAACCTTTCATGGGGTTATAATCCTAACTTCTATTTCGCAATAGATAAGGCTTACGGTACAGCTCAGGATTATAAGGAATTTATCGACATCTGCCATGAAAACGGCATTGCAGTCATTCTTGACGTAGTATTCAATCAGAGCGCCGGACTGCATCCGTGGTATCAGCTCTATGCAGTAGGCAGCAATCCTTTCTACAATAAGGAGGCCCCACATGCCTACAGTGTGTTGAACGACTGGAAGCAGGAATATCCTCTTGTGCAGCAGCAATGGCACGATATGCTCAAATATTGGCTGACGGAGTATAAGGTAGATGGTTTCCGTTTTGACCTCGTGAAAGGTCTTGGCGATAACAGTTCATACGCCGGCTCAGGAAGTTTAGACAGCCGAACTAACAGGTTTAATCAAAGCCGTGTCAATCGTATGAAGCGTCTGCATGATGCTATGCGCGAGGTGAACCCTGATGCATATTTCATCAATGAGCTTCTCGGAGATGCCAAGGAGGAGAATGAGATGGCTACCGATGGTGAGCTCAACTGGTTTAACAACAATTATAACGGTTGTGAGTTTGCTATGGGCTGGAAGAGCAACCTTAACACTATGTGGGCACCCAAAGCAAGTCGCAGTGTGGGCTCAACTGTTTCCTATCTTGAAAGTCATGATGAGGAGCGTCTTGCCTACAAACAGGACATGTATGGTGTAGAAGGTATTATCAAAGGTAATCGTGAGAATTCCTGTTTCCGTCTTGCCGGGGCTGCCGTACAGATGCTTATGGTGCCGGGCTCACACATGATCTGGCAGTTCTCCGAGATGGGTAACGCTCAGAGCACTAAAAAGGGTTCGGACAATGACACAGGCAATAAGATTGTGAATTGGGCACTCATGGATAATCCTGCCAACGGTGGTTTGGTTGACCGTTATCGTGAATTGATCCATATCCGTCTTGCAAACCCCGAGTTATTCGGTCCGGATGCAGACTATAGCCTCAATTTCAATTCGCCTTATAATTATCCGTCGTCTACTCCAAAGAATCTGCTATATGCCACATCATTCTATGGTAATAAGGAACTCTATGTGTTGATAAACTCAAGTGTAAACACTCAACTTACCTCTACAGTGGCTTTCCGCAGCGATAATGCTTCGGATTATCAGATACTGTCCAACTGGGGAGCTACTGATCCGGTGATCGACTATGCAAATAAGACAGTAACTCTTCCTGCTAACGGATATGTTGTTATTGCCAACAAGAGCGTTGAGTCAAGTGTTGGAAGTGTTGTTGGGGATTCTGCTGATTGGGGCGTATATTGCAATGGCGGCTCACTTTACGTGGTGAATGCCTCTTCTCCGGTTGATGTATGGAATGCAGCGGGAATGAAGGTCGCTCATGGTGAAGGTAATTTCAATGTTTCATTGCCTTCCGGTCTCTACATTGTAAATTGCGGAGGAAAGAGCGTTAAGGTGAGGCTGTAGGCTTTAGGTATTAGGCATTAGGCTTAAGGCCCGAGGTATTAGGTACAAAATAAGAGAAGAGGGATTGCAAATTCTTGCAGTCCCTCTTCTAATTTATACCTCGAGCCTAACGCCTAACGCCGAACGCCTCGGGCCTAACGCCTAATACCTAATACCTAACACCTAACACCTAACACCTAATCACCTAATCACCTAATACCTAACTTACTTCTTCATCGTGAAATGACGGGATGCGAGTCGGTAGCCGTCGGCAAATACTTCAACGAGATAGTCGCCGGGGGTGAGGGTTGTGTTGACATCCCAGTAGATGGTTACCCCCATCTCTTCATTGGCATACTCCACCTGACGGTGTGCCGTGGCAGCTACAGCCTGACCATCCATCTGGAAAGTGCCGCCACCTCCGAGAAGTGAGCCTTCGGGAGTAAGGATGCGCACGTAGAAATCCTTCATACCGGCAGATGCTGTATTGTTGGGACTGACGGTGAAGTGGATGGAAAGCTGACGAGCTTTGGTGATGTTTTTCTCAGATTTACCTTTTTTGTTAAGAGCCGTGAGAGAGAGGCCTGTTATATTTAGTTTTTTTGCAAGCTTAACCGTCTGGGTTAGCTCGGCATTCTGAGTTGTGGCTTGCGTAACCTGAGTTGAGAGCTGCTGGTTTTTCTCAGTAACAGCCTGAATCTCTTTCTTAAGCCCCTCATTTTCCTCACCGAGACGTTTTATCTCTTCGAGATAATGCTTCACTATATTTTTAAGAGTTGCAATTTCGCTTTCAAGCTGCTTGATTCGCTGGCGGTTGGCAGCATTGCTTTTCTTCTCCTGATTAAGTTCTGAAAGGAGCCCCTCCACCTTTAGTCTCGCCTCATTATATTTCTGGACGAGGGAGTCATTCTTGAGGTAGATCTGCTGGTCTTCATACTGGGAAAAGTCAGCGTTGAGCTGGTTGAATTCATTCTGGAGGATGAGACGATCGTTGGCGAGCCGAAGATTCTCGGTCTCCTCCCTCGCCTGATTCACCTGCTCGGTTCTGTTGGCATTTATAACGATTAGCGCGACCACGAGGCCGACAAGACAAAGGACAGCAGCGATGCCTCCGTAAAGGATAATCTTTTGGTTCTTATTCATTGGATATAGAAGCCGATTATGGCTTTGAAGTGCAAAGTTACAATAAAAAGGGAAAAGGTCAAAAAAAGAGAAAGACCGAAACTCCAAGAGTTCCGGTCAATCATAAACTTTTTGTCTTATTGGCTATCTGAACTATTAAGCTTTAACAGAGTCAGCAGCGGGAGCAGCAGCAGAGTCAGCAGCGGGAGCAGCAGCTGAATCAACAGCAACCTCCTCAACAACAGTCTCCTCAACAGCTACTACAGAATCAGAATCCTGAGCCTCAGCTGCTTTGTTGCCACCACAAGATACCATAGCCATGCTGAAAAGTACAGCAAGTGAAAGAACTACTTTTTTCATTTCTCTTTAAATTTAAAATAATAAAACAATTTTTTTGCTATCAAAAACGGTGCAAAGTTAGCACTTTTTTCTCAATCCGCAATAGAAATCGGGAAATTTTTTCAAAAAAAGTGGAAAATTCTCATAATTTAACAGATTTAAGTTAAAAAGAGAATTAACAGAGCACTATTATAATAAAAAAGGGAGAAGATAATTCTTCTCCCTCGTGCCCTGAGCCGGGCTCGAACCGGCACGGCTCGCACCATTGGTGTTTGAGACCAACGCGTCTACCAATTCCGCCATCAGGGCCTCAAAGAGGGGGAATGTTGGTCATTTTCCTCTTTTGCGCTGCAAAGGTAGTGCTATTTTTTTTAATGCGCAATTTTTTAAGCTCTTTTTATCAAAATTTATTTATTCGTAGTGAATTTTTGCTTTCCGGCTAACGCGCCAACATTTATTGTCGAGAATGGCAGTGCCGGCGGAGTCTGTAACGATCTTTGAGAATCCGGCTGTATTTTCAAGGTCTTCGCCGGTGCAACCTCCTGCAAGGCTCTCACGCGGGGTGAGGAGTGCCATTTCGCATACGGTAGGATCGCTGACCACACGGAATGTCCCTGAGAAGCCGTCGGTGGTGTCGAGACGATAGATTGAATTTCCGACGCTAAGATTACGGTCGGCACGTATGAAAATCCCTTTTGCATTTACTTTCCCGAGGTAGATTGTGCGCAGGGGCTGCTGTGGGGGAGCAGGTTGAGCAGCCCCGGGCTGTGGAGCCGGCTGTGGAGCCGGGGCAACGGCAGCCTGACGCTGTTCCGGAGCAGGCTGGCGAGTGGCACTTGCGAGCCGACTGCGGAGTCCGAGAATTTCTGCCTTGAGGCTATCTATCTCTTTGCGCATGGTGCTGCTTTGTGCGAGCGCGGATTCCAGCTGGCGCCCCAGATTGGTAATCTCACGGTTTTTGGCAGCCAGGGCTTCGGAGTATTTCTCTTTCAGTTGCGCTTCGAGGAGTGTTGCATTGTCGGAGGCAGCTATCGCCGAGGAGTTGTTATCCTGTGGTTTTTTTCTTGCTGCAGCGGCATTACGCTTCATAACATTTGAGGCAAAGACCACCAATGCTATGACCGCAGCCACGAGAACTATGAGAATAATGATGTAGACAGCGGAATGATCTTTCACTTTGCTAACCTGAGGATCCGGTTCTACCGCGCTTATTCCGGACTCTACAATAGCCTCCGCTTTGTCAAGAGTGGCTTGCATGCTGTCGACCTCCGCTATTGTTGGCGAGCCGCCGGGAGTCTCGGCTTTTGCGGGTGCGGGCTCCTCTTTAATCTCTTTTTGCGCGGGTGCAGGCTTTTCCTCCGGCTGCGGTTTTTCAGCAGGCTTCGCGGGAGCGGAGACGGTCATCTCTCCGATGTATTTCTTTGCTCTTGCCCGTCCGGCACGCCCTTTTTCCAAAAGCCCGCTTGTTGAGAAAGCCTTTCCCCAGTATTCCACTAATTGTTCCTTGGTCCAGGATTCATAGCCTGATGGAACGGGAATGCTTTTGAAGGCCTTGATGTTTTCCTTCTCTTTTGCCTTGAGTTGTTTTTCAAGGTCTGCCATTGATTGGGGAGAGATCTGATCGAGGTATCCCGACCCGTCGTTGGCGAAACGAAGATAGGCTTTTGTCGCAAGTGCTCTTGCCTGATCCATTTCCTTCTGAGTTACTGCATGCGAAGGGAAAAAGATGCCCAGCATTAATGCGAGGGGGATAATCTTTAGTAGTAGTTTCATTCTTTAAAAAATAGACTTGGCTTGAATGTTTCGTCCCTGCGGGCATTTCCCTGAAGGGAAGGGCAGGGGGTGGATTTGGAAGTGCAAAAGTAATAAAAATCTTATTGAAACACAATTAAGGGATAAATTAAATCACAGGTCTTTCCTCAATCGTGCTACGGGGATGCCGATACGGTCGCGATACTTAGCCACGGTTCTTCTGGATATGTCATAGCCACGCTTCAGCATTTCAGCCCGTATTTTTTCATCACTCAGGGGATGGCGCTTATCCTCTTTTTCAACAAGGGCCGTTATCTCCGCCTCCACTTTTCGATTGGTGAGGGTGGTGGCTCCATCTTCGCTCTCCTCGCCGATGGAATCGCTGAAGAAAAATCGAAGAGGGAATATGCCCCATGGGGTGGAGAGGTATTTATTGGTCGTTGCACGAGATATAACGGAAAGGTCATATCCGGTGAGCGAAGCTATATCCTTTATCATCATAGGCTTGAGCCGATAGACATCCTGGGTGCGGAAATAGTCTTCCTGTATTTTAAGGATAGCCCCCATGACATTCAGAAGAGTGTCCTGACGCTGGCGTAGTATGCGAATGAAGTCTCTTGCGTCGTTATACCGGCTAGCGATAAACTCACCCTCTTTTTTCTCATCCTTTTTTTCTTTCCTTTCCAGCTCTTTCATAGCTTCGGAAAATGTGCGGGATATGACCAGGTCGGGTAGACGGTTGCCGGTTGACAGCGAAAACTCTCCATCCTCTTCGGAAAGCGTTATGTCGGGGATAATGACATTGTTAGAGAAAGTTTCGGAGGAGAGCGCGGCTCCCGGTTTGGGGTTGAGCGAGGATATGAGGTCGATTGCGTCATGCACTCTTGACTCGTTAAGCTTTAGGGCGGAGATGATGCGGTGGGTATGACGCATTGCGAGGGCATCAAACTGGTCTTCAATTATTGCGAGAGCGTCATTTCTGACTTCGCTTTCGGGAAGATGGCGGAGTTGAATGAGGAGGGTCTCGCGGAGATTGGCAGCTCCCATGCCGTAAGGCTCAAGATCCTTGACCACTTCGAGCGCTTTTTCCCCTTCTTGTGGTGATGGAGAGATTCCGGTGGAGACTTCCATATCCGTCAGGACGGCGGAGAGGGGACGGAGGAGGTAGCCGTTAGGGTCGAGGTTTCCTATAATGTATTCCGCTGTCTGTTCCACCACGGGCGAGAGGTTGCGCTCACGCAACTGTGTGATCAGGGAGTCGTAGAGCGATTCTCCGGTGTCGGGAGGGGTGAAGTCATAATGGGAATAATCACCGGAAGAGTTTCCTGGCGGTATATAAGGGATGTTTGAGAAATCGTTGTGATTCGTCGCGGAATCCTCGCTGACCTGCAGGGCAGGATTATCATCGAGTTCCTTTTCCACAGCCTCCTCAATCTCGGGCTCGTTAAACTCCAGCAATTTCACAAAGCGAAGTTGCTGAGCTGAGAGACGCAGAGTCTGACGTTGGTCGAGGTTTAAGGATTGATTATTGGGCATGAAAGGATATATGAATGAAATAATGGTGCGAATTTAGCATAAATCGGGAGTATTTAGATAAAAAAACGGAAAAAAAATTGCGAGTGCAATATATTTTGCGTAATTTCGCGTCTTGAATTAACCAAGTAAACAGAAACGTTACCAAAACAAAGTAACATATAAAGAAAAGAGATGGCATCCCAGAATCAGAATCCGCAGGATGAGAGCGCAATCGATAAAATGAACTCGCAGCTAACGGCAGCGGGCGACAAGATTGCAAATAACAAGAAATATATTTATTGGACACTCGGAGCGATTGTATTGGTCGGTGTCTTTGTGATGAGCTACTTCTTCATCTATCGCAACCCCCGTCTTAATGATGCGTTTGAGGCTTATAGCAAGGTGGAGCTTTCCGCAATGGGCAATGATTCGGTAGCTGCCGCGCAATATAAGGCTGTAGCTGATAAATATAGTGGAAATCAGGCAGGCAAACTGGCAGCCCTCAGTGCAGGCGAGGCATTGTATAATGAGGGTAAATATGAGGAGGCTGTCAAATATCTGAAGCAGTTCTCATGTGCTGATCCGGTGCTTGAGGCTAATGCTTTGGCTCTCACGGGCGACTGCTATGTGAATATGAAAAAGTATGACGAGGCTCTTTCATATTACGGCAAGGCTGTTAAGAAAGCTGACCGTAATCCTCAGATCGTGCCGAGAGTGCTTCTTAAGGAGGCTAACGTTTATGACGAGCAGAAGAAGTATGAGAAGGCACTTGACTGCTATATGCAGATAAAGAATGAATATCAGGAATTCAGTTTTGGAAACGGTCTTGATATCGATGCCTATATCGCTCGTGAAAATGCACGTCTCGGCAAATAATTCAGAAATATCTACTCCATAAAATAATAAAACACTTTGCTTATTTTATGAAAGGGCAGTGGCTTTCGAGCCGGCTGCCCTTTTGCTTTGCTATTTGCTGCTGTTTACGGTGCGCTCGGGGTGTCCGTTGCGGAACCATAGATGATGGCGTATGAGGGGTACGTGCTCCTCGGATAGTAGGGCGACGCCTTTGACAACAATATAGGATATAAAGGTGCAGATGGTTACGGGGAGGGCGAACTCGTAGGTCTGGGTCATCTCCATTGTTATGAAGATTGTCATCAGCGGCGCTTCGATTATGCCTGACATGGCTCCTGCCATGCCCAGATAGGCAAACACTCCGACGGGAAGGTCGGTGGAGAAATATGTATTGCATATCGAGGCAAAGAGGAAGCCCGCCATGCCTCCGGCATAAAGCGTTGGCGCAAAATCACCTCCTACGCCTCCGCTACTGTTTGTAGAGGCTACCGCCCAGCATTTGCACAACAGGATTGCGGCAGCCACGAGCATCAGCGTCTGCTGACCGCTCAGGACGTTTTCAAGTATGCTTCCTTTGGCAATAGCAATGCAATTGCCGTTTATCACATTGCCCAGGATAGGATAGCCGACACCGTACATGGCAGGGAACATAAGGAGAATCACCCCTATTGCCATGCCTCCTATGAGGTTGCGAATCCAAGGATTTGATATTTTCTTATAAAAGGTGTCGAGACGTGCGGCAATATAGGAGTAGTAGACGGCATAAAGTCCGCAGAACACTCCCAGCAATGCTACGAGCGGGAGCATATCCATAGAATAGTTGTCGAGCGGGGTGAAGGTGAGATCGGAGTGTCCGCCGTGAAGAGTAAATATTGTGAGATAGGATGACAGGCATGAAACAGTGGCGGCAAGGACAGCGGGAATGCTGAGCTCTATGCCTACAAGTTCGAGGGCAAACATCAGTCCGCCGATAGGAGCGGAGAATATTCCGGCAATACCGGCGCTTGTGCCGCATCCTATCAGTATCTTCAGGATGCGAGGAGAAAGCCCGAGAAGCTGCCCGATGTTGCTTCCTATAGCAGCTCCCGTATATGCGATTGGTCCTTCAGCACCGGCTGAACCACCCATGCCGAGAGTGATGGAGCCTCCTATTATGGGTGAAAACGAGATGTTGTGGCGGAGGCGATATTGCTTGTGCTTGAGATCTTTGATTAGCTGGCCGACACCGTGAGAGAGGTTGGTGCGCACTATGTAGCGGGTGAATATTCCGGCAAGGAGTATGCCTCCAATGGGAGGAAGGATAATCCACCAATTGATTGCATGATCGGATATGTGGGGAAGAAACAAGGATGCCACCTTAGCAATGAGCCATTTGAAAGCAAAAGCGGCAAATCCGCATAGCACCCCAACCAAAATAGCAAGAAAGATCAGGAAAATATGATCGGGGACATGCGCCACTCTCCATTGATTGAATGGCTTTATCCATGATGCAAAGCGTGGAAACGCGGTGAAGCTGTTGTTTTCAGAAATTTCCATAATATGTATTGTCTGACCTTGGGAGAATTTGAAATGGAATGACACCCGTGGAAAGAATGGGTATATGAACTATAACAAAGAAAGAGGGCGTTTGTGCGAAAACTTGTTAAAAATAATAAAAAAGGAGATAAAAAAAGCAGAGCTCTTTCACAAGATCTCTGCCGCATTGCGAATCAAAATTATTTCTACAAACCTAACATAAACGATTTATTTAATCTATATCTTTTCAAGCAGGCTACCCTGCTTGGCTGCTCCATAAAATAACCTAAAAACCTTTTTCCTCAAGAATTTTAAACTTGCAGGATAATGAATTTACCTTATAAATATAACCTATGAGTCATGAAACTTTCTTGCCATATTTTGCCAGATCAGATTGAGAATCTCTTTCTTCTTTCTGACGATGCAAAATTAGTAACAAAAAATACTCTTTCCAAACGATATAATGTGCAACTGAGTGTAAATATAAACTAATATAAAATTTTACAATTGATAATCAAGAAATTAAAATTTTATAATATAGATAATATATAATGTGAAATATGGTAAATTAAGGTGGAATCAATCAGGAAGATTATCAATCCAGGTTACTCTTGTGCCAAGATTTGCCACTTGTTCTTCAAAATTATCACGATCTATGGCACGGTTGCGCATACGGTTGCGATAGGTGTAGACGGTGTTGACGGAGTATTGGAGAATCTGAGCGATCTTAGTGCTCTGAGTAATTCCCAGACGAATGAACACATAAATTCGCAGTTCGGGATTAAGGAGCTCGCCCGGTTTGAGCTCAATCTTTTTGTCAGGTTCGAGGAGGGTGTTGATGCTTTCCACGAAGTCGGGATAGAGATCAAGAAGCGCCTTGTCGACGAGGGAATAGAAGGTGTCGGCATCTTGATCATTGATTTTTCCGGAGTTGATCATCTTGAGTAGGTCGTCAGTCTGTCCGGCGGCAATTTTTCTTCCCACGAGTTTGGTCAGGCTTTCAAGGCGGCTGGAATAGTTGGAGCATAGGGCGATGAAGTTGCCGATATATGCTTCAAGTTTCTTGGTGGAAGAGGAGAGCTTTTTCTCGTTGGCGCGTATTCTGCGGGTAGAGCGCAGGAAGATGTAGGCGAGGAGGGCGGTGAGGATGAAAAGCACTGTTGAGGTGATGGCATAAATCGTCATTGACGTATGAGATTTTTTCAACTCTTTCCGGTTGGTAGCTTCTATCAGGGATGCTATATTTGATATTGCCGCCGTGCGCATACGGACATTTCCGCTGATGGCGTCGTCCAAAGACTGGGAGATATATCGGTTTGCGCGTTCGTGCTCGCCTTGCTGATACAGCCAGCGTGCGAGTTCCTGCAGGGCGAGTCCCTCTTTGACATTGGCCTGAATGTCACTTTGAGCAGCAATTGCGAGATAATTGACATACTCGTCGAAATTGCCCTGTTTTTTGTAAGCCTGCGCTAACTGATATGCCAGCATTCCATGGAAATTGTCAGACACCGGAACCTCTTTCAAGAAACGGGAGAGCATTATTTCGGCACGCTGCCAGTCGGAGGAATCGACAAGGTCGGAGCAATATAGGAATCGATACATGATGTCCGTGTCGGGGAGATGTTTAAGCAAACTGTCTTTAGCAGCATTCTGACGCAGCTGAAGTATATTTACATATTTATCCATTCCCTGGGCCTGTGAGGAGGCGTATGAATAAGCCATGCGGATAGTGTTCCAGTATTCATTTTTCATTTCCGGCGATACGTGTTCAGGGTGGATGGAATCCAGTGACGTGAGAGCTGCGTAGAAAAGTCCGCTGGTGCTCAACGCCTGAATGAAGGTTAGCTTTGTGTGCAGGCGCTCGTCGGCGGAAAGTGAGGAGGGTGAGAAAAATATGGCGTGCTGGGCTGCTATAACGGCGGAATCGGCATTAAGCAACCTATATTGGGAGGAGAGTTCAAGCAGAGTTTTCCAAATTTCAATAGAATCGGTCAGTGTGTGCGTTTGGGCTTGCAGAGAATCTATTATGAGACGTTTTTTATTCCTATATATATCTATGTTGTCCAAAGTGTGGTCAAGAGCTTTCAGCTGATCGCGTGGATTGCCCGGACGGAGGGAAGCAGATTCCTGACGGGAACAGGAAAAAATAGGAATGAAAGTCAGGAGTATAAAAATTGAAATGAGTTTTCGCATGAGATGAAGTTGATTTTGAAAGTTGTGAAAGATTCACAGATTGCAAATTTACGGAATTTTTTATTAATTTTGCGCATTCAACAGGTAGAAACTTTCAACAGGTAGAAAATATGACAAAACCCTATACGGTGTTCACTCTTGGAAACGGGATGAGAGTGTTATGCTGGCAGACGGATAGCCTTGTGAGTTACGTCGGTGTTGCCGTCAACGCCGGGAGCCGTGATGAGCGTAAGGATAAGGAGGGACTGGCTCATTTTGTGGAACATACGGTTTTTAAAGGAACCGAGCGCAGGAAAGGTTGGCAGATTTCGGAAAGGATGGAGTCGGTGGGGGGAGATCTTAATGCTTACACGTCGAAAGAGGAGACTATGATATATACAGGCGCACCGGCAGGCTATGAGGACCGGGCGGCTGAGTTGCTGGCTGACATTGTAAGGAACAGCCGTTTCCCTAAGGATGAGATAGAGATGGAGAAAGGAGTGGTGATCGAGGAGATAAACAGTTATCTTGATTCTCCCTCTGAGTCGGTGTTCGACAGGTTTGAGGATCTTGCCTATAAGGGGTCGGGTCTTGCCCATAATATATTGGGAACGCCTGAGAGCGTTAAGGGTCTGACTCCGGAGGATTGTCGCGGTTTTCTCGATAGTTTCTATACGCCCTGCAATATGGTGCTTTATTGTTGCTCGCCTGTTGATCCGGATAAATTTTTGAAAATTGCAGAGAGACATTTCGGAGGGTTGCATTTTCCCGTAGTGCCTCATGACAGGAATGTGCCGTCGGAAATGGAAAAATTCTCGCTGACGGAGGATTTCGGGACACATCAGGCGAATACGATTGTCGGGGCGCGAATCATAGGGAGAAATGATCCGAGGCGTTATGCTTTCTACCTGCTTAACAATTATCTCGGAGGACCCGGGATGAACACTCGCCTTAACAGGGAGCTTAGGGAAAAGAGGGGGCTGGTGTATGCCGTGGAGAGTAATCTCAGCCTAATGTCTAATGCCGGTCTTTTTATGATATATTTCGGCACGGATCCCTCGAATGTGGATAAATGCCGGAAGATAATAGCCTCCGAACTTGAAAAGGCTGCCATGTCAAGGTTGTCTGACAGAATGTTTGATAAGATCAAGAGGCAATATCGCGGACAGCTTGTTGTGTCGTCCGAACGCAAGGAGGGGAGAATAATGACAATGGCTCGTGGATTGCTTTTTACCGGCGAGCTTAGGGATGTGCGCACACAGATGGAGGGGATAATGGCTGTTACTTCGGAGGATATGAGAATGGCTGCGGAAATGATAGTGCCTGCGAAATGTTCCACTCTTACATTAATTTGATATATGAAGATAGGAAATATAGATCTTGGCGAGCGTCCGGTGATGCTTGCTCCGATGGAGGATGTAACGGATCCCTCCTTCCGGCTTATCTGTCGGGAGCAGGGTGCGCGAATGGTCTATACGGAATTTGTATCGGCGGAGGCTTTGGTAAGGAATATAGCCTCTACTGCGCGTAAGCTGCATATAGACGAGAGGGAGCGTCCGGTAGCGATACAGATCTACGGCAGGGATGTGGAGCCTATGGTGGAGGCTGCCAAGATGGTGGAGGCGGCTCAGCCGGATCTTATTGATATAAATTTCGGATGCCCGGTGAAGAAAGTGGCAGGTAAGGGAGCGGGAGCGGGAATGCTGCGCGATATTCCCAAGATGCTTGCCATAACCGAGGCAGTGGTTAAGAGCGTGTCGCTTCCCGTTACTGTCAAGACGCGTCTTGGCTGGGATTGCGAGAATAAGATAATCCGCGATTTAGGCCCGAGGCTTCAGGATTGCGGCATAAAGGCTCTGACAGTGCATGGTAGGACTCGCTCGCAGATGTACACCGGTCAGGCGGATTGGACTCTTATCGGAGAATTGAAGGGGGATTCACGGATGGAGATTCCCGTAATAGGGAATGGCGACATAACCACTCCGGAGGGTTGCAGAAAAGCCTTTGAGGAGTATGGAGTGGATGGGGTGATGATAGGAAGGGGCGCTATCGGCGCTCCATGGATTTTCAAGGAGGTGGATTCATTTATGAGAGGAGCTCCGGTAAAGGTGGAAGATGCCGAGAAATTCGCGCTTCTCCGGCGTCAGATTCGTGAGAGTATTGACAGAATCGATGAGTACAGGGGGATACTTCATATCCGGCGCCATCTGGCTGCCACCCCCTTGTTCAAGGGCTTGCCTGATTTCCGCCATATAAGGATAAGGATGCTGAGGGCAGAGACTGCCGATGAATTAGAACAGATTTTCCGTGAAATAGAGGATAAATATTTCGGATAAAATGAGGGTGGCCTTATAATAACTAAATTATTTTCGATGAGAAAGATTGTCTTTATTGTTTTTGGAATATTGGCTGCGTTGGGAATGAGCGGCCAGGAGGTTCAGACATATAAGGTGGAGGTTGGGCAGTTTGACAAGCTGCGAGTCACGGATAATGTCAATGTCGTGTATCGCTGTCTGCCTGACTCAACAGGTTTCATACAGTATCGTGGCAGGAAAGAGTTTGCAGATGCCTTCATAGTGACTCCCAAGGATGGGCAGCTGCGCATTCAGGTCTCAACGGAGGATGTGGGTAATCCTGATCTCCCGGTGCTGTATGTCTATTCCGATTTTCTGACACTTGCGGAAAATTCCTCCGACTTTACTCTCAGGATAGAGAATCCGGCTCCCTGTGCTGTCTTTAAGGCTACTCAGATCGGTAACGGGAAGCTGACTGTTGAGAATCTTAAAGCCAATAAGGTGGATGCGGCTCTTGCAACCGGAAACGGCACTGTCAGCCTTTCCGGGAGATGCAGGGAGGCGGTCTTCAAGATGGTCGGGACAGGCATGATAGCGGCAGACCGGCTGGAGGCGGAGAAGGTTCAGTGTAAGATATTGGGAAGCGGCTCTATAGGGTGTTGGCCGCGTGATTTGCTAAACATCAGGGGAATAGGTTCAACAAAGATTTATTATAAAGGGGAACCGGTCATTAAAAAGATAGGAGGGGGAAAGGTGTTCCGCCTGCCTGATGACGACGGGGGCAGAGGGGATATAAATGTTGAGGAGGATTATCAGGAAGAGAATGGTGTAGAGGATGAATGAAGAGGGGAAAACGTGTGAAGAGCCGTCGCTGAAATTGCGCACGGCACGCACGCTTAAATGGAACACTATCGATCGGCTTGCCTCGCAGGTGCTCTACGGAGTGGTGGGGGTCGTGCTTGCCAATGTAGTGTCGCAGGAGGATTTTGGTCTTGTGGGAGCGTTGCTTGTGTTTCAGTCGTTTGCCATAATTTTTGCCGATAGCGGCTTTGGAGCGGCGTTATTGCAGAGGAAAGACCCGACGGAGGAGGATTATTCTACAGTGTTTTGGTTTAACTTTGTGGTAAGCGTGGGGATTTATTGGATCTTATGGTTTGGAGCGCCCCTTATAGCCGATATATTTCAAGGCGACCGCAGGTTGATACCACTCTCAAAGGTGATGTTTCTTACGTTTGTCTTGAACGCTCTTGCCATTGTGCAGACCAATCGCCTTATGAAACGTATGGATGTCAAGATGATTGCCGTGAGCAATGTCGTGGCGCAAATCACCGGAGGAGGGGTAGGAGTAGGACTTGCTTTAGGCGGATTTGGAGCCTGGGCATTGGTGTGGCAGTCGGTAACTCTTGCCGGGGTTAAGACCGGTATTCTTTGGGCTACCGGGAGATGGCATCCATGTTGTTTCATAAAGCGTGAATCTCTTCGCCGTGTGTGGAGAATAGGGTTGAGTGTGTTTTCGTCGTCAATGCTCAACACCCTCTTCCTCACTCTTTATTCATTCGTGATAGGAGCTTTTTATTCTCTCCGTTCGTTGGGCGTATACACCCAGGCGGATAAATGGAGCAAGATGGGCAGTGCATCACTTTCCCAAGTGTTGACCGCAAGTTTTGTGCCTTTGCTTTCAAGGGTTCAGGATGTGTCGGAAGATTTTCTCCGTTATGTGAGGAAGATTAACAGGTTTACGGGTTTTATCCTATTTCCGGCGTTGATAGGATTAGCGGCAGTTGGCGAACCCCTTTTCCATACCCTTTTCGGGCATAAATGGGATGCAGCCATACCTCTTTTCATGATATTGACTGTGAGAGGTATACCGGTGGTGCTTGTTTCTCTTTATGGCAATTATCTTTTATCGAAGGGTTATGGGAAGAAATTGTTTACTATCGAGGTTATAAAGGATGCGGCTATTTTGCTTGCCATCGTCATCACGATAGGGAGCCGGAGGGTGGAGACGCTGGTATGGGGCCAGTTGTGGGCGTCGTGTGCCACTTATATTTTAGTGGTTGCCATGACCGCTAAGGCGATCGGTTATCCTCTGTGGAGAATGGTAGGGGATTTATTGCCTTTTATGATAGCATCGTTGTGTATGGCAGTGGTATGCTATTTAGCGGGAGAGATGGTAGACACTCCTATACTGAGGCTTTGTGTTGAGGTTGTTTTAGGAGGAGGGTTTTATGTAGTTGTGATATGGATGTTTCGTTTTCCTGAACTTAATGATGCGTTGGGATATCTGCTGGGACGGTTCCGGCGCCGGAAATGATACAGGATAATCGTATATTGTAATTTTGTGGCTTTGCTGAGAATATCGAGAGGGCTATGGTAAGGATTGCTTGGGGCTTTGCTGAGAATATCTAGAGGGCTTTGGGATAATCATAGTCTGTTTTATTTTGGCCTATTCAAAACTATGGAATAAAATGTGTTTTGTAAATTATTGATTAGTAGATATATAAAACAAAACAGGCTAAAACGATTAAAAAAAGTGAGAAAATATTTGGTAGAATAAGAAATAATGTCTAACTTTGCACTCGCAAACGGGAAACAACAACGCTGAAGAGACAGCGAATCCCCAAGTAAACGGTGCCATAGCTCAGTTGGTAGAGCAAAGGACTGAAAATCCTTGTGTCCCCGGTTCGATTCCTGGTGGCACCAC
>CAMWSM010000020.1 GCA_947176915.1 uncultured Porphyromonadaceae bacterium
TGCAATGTGAGTACATAAGCTTTTAGCTTAGAATCCTCCTCGTAAGTTCTTGTGTCCCCGATAAGATAGAGTTCAACTTCACTCATAGTAGTTTTATTGGCTATATTATTATAACGCAAAGGTGCGACAAACATTTCACTTCTAAATGAAATGTTTGCCGTTTAATTGTTATTCCTATTATAATTTTACTAAATTTTATGTTTTTCTCCCTCTGAATAGGGGGATTAACAAAAAATTTGTGATTTTGTATTTGAATTAAAACAGAACGCTTCGGTTTCGTCCCAAGGGCTATGTTAGGGTTCACTTTGAAACCCTAAGATACCACCGACAGCCGCTAATCTCACCTTGAAGTCGTGACGACTTCCTCATAAATCTAACGAAATTTGCCCTTAGTTTCAGCAACCTAACAGCCGCAGGGTGATTGAATAAAGCTTGGGAACAATTTGGGAACAATTTTCCAATATCCCAATTAGTAAAATCTGGCTATCAGATAATTACTCCACAACTATGTACCCCATTCCGGAACAAGAATGTCTATGTAATAATGAGAAGCACCCGGCATCGCTGCCGAGAGCTTCCGTCCTTACATGAATATATTTGTTTTCAAAATCTGTTCTTATCAGAATTACCGGCACCACGACCTTTATAACGTGAACGTGCGGAATTGAAGTTGTATCTTATTGTCAATGATAGGTCGCGGGTATCAAATATCTTTTTTACAGCCATCGTACTAAGGGCATCGTAAGATATGATGTCCTGCCTCCAAGTGTCGAAAACATCGTTGAGTTGCAGCTTTACGCTCCAAGTATCGTGTGCAAAAGATTTATATAATCCGAGGTTGCACTGCCAATAAGATTTCATGTAGAAATTATCTCCGTTTCCTGATGTCCTAGCGGAAAAGTCCACATTCAGCCAAATATCCCACGGCAAATGAATTGCATTATTGAATCTGAAAATACCTAAAGGCTTATTCAAATTGATAATCTTATCAGCATGAGTTAACTTGAAATCCTGGATATCTATACCGGCCATAAAGGAAGGATGCCACACTCCGAAGAATGTAGGAGAATAATTTAAGTAAGCTCCGTAGGTGTTGAATCGTGGCATATTTACCATTGTCAGCATAGTAACGTCACCCTCTCCGGGATATTCGGAGGTCTGCCACATAAAGTAGTTCTTGGTCGAATAGTATTCAATTTCAACAACAAGGTCTTTCCATGATACGGATGCGGAAACATAATCACGGTAGATTGGCTTCAGATTGGGATTTCCAGATTCATATCTGTATCGGTCGATGTACTTTACAGCGGAACTCAGTTGCGCGAAAGCAGGCCGGGTGATCTTTCTCATATAAGCTAAATTAGTCCTTACACTGCCAATCGGAAAAGAGATATTGGCAGACGGTGCAAGATTTTGATACTTACGGCTCTGATCATCACTTAATTTCCCTTCCTGCCAGTATTTGGAATCGGTATATTCCCATCTAATCCCCACTCCGGCAGAAACAACATCAAATGTCTGATCGGTTTCAGCAAACATAGCAGTCGTGGTTTCGCCAATCTTTATATCGCTATCTAAGATAAATTCTGCATTTCCTGTATATCTGTCCGTCCGGTGTATGTTGTTTACTTCCGTACCAAATCTCAATTCGCCTTTCCATAAAGGGGTTGATGCCGTTATATTACCTGCGAGAAGTCGGTTGCTTACATCATTGAAGGTTAGAAATTTTCGCTCTTCATTGGCAGAGGATACTTCATTCTCTGCACTATGGCTGTCATTGTTCTGCCATAAAGCATCAATATTGGCAGAGAGGTTAAATTTGCCAATCTTGCCTGAGTAATAGGCACTCACTAAGTGCTGACGGTCATAACGATCAGTCTCAGATATATTTTCAAGAGTTTCTGAGAACACATCGTTAACATAACGGTCTGTCAAAGAATTCCCTGTTAAAGTGGAAGGCTTGAATGAGAAATCATAGTAGAAGCCGAAATAATGGGATGTGGTGGTGTAGTTCAGACCGACCTTACCTTGATAGACGGGGTATTTGGCAAAATCTTTCCCAAAACTGTTTTGCTTCACAATGCCCGATTTGAAGTATTGTGTTGTAGCGTTGGAGATACCCGGACGCTCCCTGTAATTCTCATAATTCAGCGTACCGAACAGATCAAAACCATTTTTCCGCCAGTTGAAGTTTACCTGTTCAAACAGATAAGCATAGTGCTTATATCCGATTGTTGTACGGTCGTTGAACGAGAAGCCTTCGCCAATCGGAGCTACCGTTGTTATCCTTATTACGGAGTTGACATTTGAAGCATATCTCGCCCCCGGATTGGTAACGACATCAACGTTTTTTATCTGAGTTGATGCAAGCTGATCAAGTTCCGACATATCACGAACTTGTCTGCCATTTATGTATATGATGGGAGTTCCTTTACCGAGTACTTCAATATCAGTACCATTTTTTGTAACAAAAGGCATTTTGGCGAGCACTTCCAGAGCGGTGCCTGTATTGGCAAGATATGTTCCGGAGATTGGCACCTGCACGCCATCGCCTTTCAATTTGGCCATTGGGCGGGATCCTTTCACCACGACCTCACCGAGAATATAAGATGCGGGAGTAAGGATAATGTCTCCCAAGTTTTCTTCGGGATTGTCTATGATCTTGTCTTCAAAACCCATAAAGGATATTTTAAGGAATACCGGAATTTCCTTGCTTGAAATGGCAAACTCTCCTGTCCGGTCAGTCACAGTTCCATCCACAAAAGTGGAGTCATTCCGAGCCAATAAAGTTACATTGGCAAATTCCACAGGACTTCCGGCTTCATCTTTTACAATGCCTGTATAAGACAGTGACGCTGCAAAAAGGGTGTTGAGGCATGGACAGAGCAATAGCCCTGCCATTAAAGATTTTAATGACATAATATTGTATTTATGAGTTATTACAGAGTTATAAACCTCCGACCACTATCCACCCTCCATATTCTGTCTTCTGCAGGGCAATGTTGTGACATTGTGTAGTTCCGTCTTTAAGTTTTAAAGAGTAAGGAACAAAAGTAGAATTGTTATAGCCGGATTTGAAAGATCTTCCAACGGATATGAGCGTTGAACCCTGAAATCTCTCGCGATATGCAGTTTCGGAGACTTCCGGTATAAATACCTTAGTGAGAATGCTGTCATTCCAGTCAGCGAACGCATTCAGAATTGTGGAGGCTGCTTCTTCCGCACTAAGACCAATTAACCCGATGGGTTGCATTTCTATATTGAAAAATCTAATGTTGGGGTCAACTTTATAAATCTCTTTTCTCTGAGAGTCATAATCAATGGAAGTAACTTTGAGTACCTCGATTTCCCTATTATTTGCAATTACATTGACCGAAGCCCTTCTTAATCGCTTTGAATCGCTGTCAATGACGTATCTGCGTATTGTTTCGGATTCTGCAATTGACGAGTTTAGCATATAGGGATTATCAAAGTTTCCTTGTGGAGAAGAATGAACGGTAAGAATAATATCCGTTCCATTTTTAACTACCTTATACTCTGCATTCTTATTGCTTAAGCAGTCTTCAAACTCCTTTTCCAATATTTTTCGTGGTGTCAGGAAATTTCCTAAATATCCCAAAATGTTATCCTTATCATCTCCAACTATATGCCAGCCTAAATTCAAGGAAGGCAACCAAGTATAAGTATCCGTTCCGTTACTTTCGGCAATTCTCTCTCCTTTGTCGACTTTCCATCTAAATAAAGAATCCGTTGATTCAATATCAATATGGTGTGTGACAAAATCATCATTCACATTAATATACCGAAAATTCTCAACAGGACGAGTCCTGACTTCTACAGTCATTTCTATATTTTCAGAGTTACGCAAAGCATCAATCGCTTCCCATAAGATTTCTTTTGCAGATACTCCTGAAGGAATCAAAACGAGCAGAAACAATGCAGCTACAGCACTGAAGCTTATTCCTCCCAATAGCCATTTTCTTGCTATCCGGATCCGATAGTCTCTTTTAATTGAGTTCCGCACTTTCTTGCGAAGTTCATCTGAAGCCTTTATGTCACGGCGAGGCTCCAAATACTTTATTATTTCGTTATAATCTTCCATGCTATGACATTTTTTTGTTAATAACCAGTTTTCTTAATTTATCTAACCCGGATTTAAATCTGGATTTTACTGTGGATTGTGGAATGTAAAGAATTTTACTGATCTCAACAAATGAGAGATTATCTATTACTTTCATTCTTATAATCTCAGATTCATGACACGGAAGAGATTCAAGACACACGTTGATTCTATCAGCTTCTTCCAGATCAAGAATATCTTCCGCTTTGTCCTCGATTTCCATATCATCATTTAGATTCAATTCTTTTGTTCCTGTTCGTATTCTGTCACTACAGAGATTATGAACGATTCTGAAAAGATATTGCCTAATACTTTCGGGCTTGATATCATTTTTATTCTTTTCAAGAAACCTGAGAATAGCATCGTGCACAAGATCTTCTGCCTCCACGCGGTTGCCTAAACGAAAAAATGCAAAACTCACGAGGTAATCAAGATTACTCTCGATAAGCTCGCTTATTGTATCGTATTTTGTCTTTTTAAACATTCTTTCCTGTTATTGATGCTTCTATCCAAAAGGACGATATATCGTCAAAATAGACGAGATTGATTTGTTAAGAAATCTAAATTTAGGATATTGTAGGGTAAAAAAGTTGACTCTCTTTACATGTCAACTTAACGATAGAGTACCCCTATTCTGATAGAGAATTAATTATGATGAGAAGCTCTTATTCGAACTATATTCAGTGTATATTACAACCACCGGTTAGAGTGTATCTATAAGTCCGGGGCATATTTCAGTTATTTTGCCACCATTGTCATTTCGTTCATCACATCATATCTATGCCCCATGATGGAAACCTTATTCCCTGTTGAGGAATAATGCTTCCACAGTTTTTGGCCAATTCCGGAGGTAGCTCCGATAATTAAGATATATTCATAGTAATTGTTCGGCTTTTTATTGGCAAAATTAGAATATCAGCTTGTTATATGCGTAAAACAAAGTTTATTTCCGACCGAATCATAAGAGTGTTTTACGTATTCTGCTTAAATAAATCAGCGTTACCAGCAGATATGAGACAATTTCCCGCATAAGATCAACCCTGCCTTTATATTCATTGAAGATTGTATTAATAACTGAGACCCACTCTCCTACCGTTATAATCGGCTGACCGAAGAATGAAAATGGCAATATTGAAAGGATTTGAAGAAGGGTCCGTAACTTTCCTGTTAAAACGGAGGTTCATTAAAAATTTCGGTTTCCATTTTTAAAATCTTTTTCGTAACTTTGCATGGGCGTACCCTCCCGCAATCATCAACGCTGACCAGACATTATGACTGACAATAACGACCTTTTTCGATTTGACGATTTCTCCGGCACTTCTCCGGATAGCGATAATTTTTCCGACTCTGAATCTTTGGAGCCGACCGATTCCGACGATACCCTCGTAGAAGCGGAAAGAATTATGCCTGAGCCGCCAGAAACCGGCTCCTACGATGATGATGCCATCCAGCATCTTGACTGGAACGAACATATCCGCCGCCGACCCGGCATGTATATAGGCAAGCTCGGAGATGGTACACATGCTGAAGACGGCATATACGTGCTGATAAAAGAGGTTGTCGACAACTCCATCGATGAATTTAATATGGGTGCCGGCAAACGTATTGACATAACCATCTCGGAAGAGGAGGGAGAAGTTGAAATACGCGATTATGGTCGTGGCATCCCGCTCGGTAAAGTAAGGGAAGTGGCTTCTGAAATAAATACCGGAGGCAAGTTCGACGATAAAAACTTCAAAAAGTCAGTAGGCCTGAATGGTGTCGGTCTTAAGGCGGTCAACGCGCTTTCAACCTCATGCACCGTTTCGAGTGTAAGGGATGGTCAGAAAGTAACTGTCGAATTTCATCAGGGTAACCTCGTTTCACAGTCAGAGCCGGTGGCAACCAAAGAACCCAACGGCACTATGGTGAGATTTAAGCCTGACAATCAACTTTTCCGCGATTTCAAATTCAATATGGAATTTGTGGATACGATGGTTAACAATTATACCTATCTGAATGTCGGGCTCCAGATATTTTTTAACGGAAAAAAATATCTCTCACGTCATGGACTGCTTGATCTCCTGAAAGAGAATATGACTGCCGAACCCCTCTACCCTATCATTCATCTTCAGGGAGAGGATATTGAGGTGGTGCTGACTCACACCGACCAATATGGGGAGGAATATTATTCTTTTGTCAACGGACAGCACACGACACAAGGTGGCACACACCTATCGGCATTCCGTGAGCATGTCAGCCGCACAATAAAGGATTTTTCCGGCAAAGGCTATGAATTTTCCGATATCCGCAACGGGCTTGTCGGCGCTGTCAGCGTGCGCATTCAGGAGCCTATGTTTGAGAGCCAGACAAAGACAAAACTGGGAAGCAAGGAAATTGCCCCCGACTCTCCGGTAACCGTAAATAAGTTTGTCGGCGATTTTATTAAAAAAGCCCTTGACGACTATCTCCATAAGAATCCCGAGATAGCCGACACCATGCTTAAGAAAATTGCGAGAAGCGAAAAGGAGCGTAAGTCTATGGCAGGAGTAGCCAAGCTTGCCCGTGAAAAGGCAAAAAAGGTGAGTCTCCACAACCGCAAACTGCGTGATTGCCGAATCCATTATAACGATCCTTTGAAACAGAATGCTAAGACTGAAGATCGGCGTGATGAATCCTCAATATTCATTACAGAGGGAGATTCCGCTTCCGGCACAATCACCAAAGTGAGAAATGCCGAGACTCAGGCAGTCTTCTCACTCAGAGGAAAACCTCTTAACTCATACGGAATGACTCAGGAGGTGGTGTATAAGAATGATGAATTCAATCTGCTTCAGGCTGCCCTGAATATCGAAGACGGCATTGAGGGTCTGCGCTACAACAAAGTGATTATTGCCACTGATGCCGATGTCGACGGCATGCACATTCGCCTTCTTGTCATTACTTTCTTTCTTATGTTTTTTCCCGACCTTGTGAAGAAAGGACACGTCTACATTCTCCAGACACCTCTTTTCCGTGTGCGCGACAAAAATGCCACCCGCCGCAACAAGTCTAAGAAAAGAAAGAAAAAGGGTAATGATGAAAATGGTGAGAAGGATACCTACTATTGCTATACGGACGAGGAGAGAGAAGCTGCTATAGCGAAGTTCGGGAATAATGCCGAGATAACCCGATTCAAGGGGCTTGGTGAAATCAATGATGTGGAATTTGCCGAGTTTATCGGTCCCGACATGCGACTGGACCCTGTTCAGCTTAAGCGTGAGGATACGGTAGATAAACTTCTGGAGTTCTATATGGGCAAAAACACTATGGAACGCCAGAATTTCATCATCGACAATCTTGTGCTTGAAGACGATTCAGAGATATGAAAAAGAGAACAGCACTTTTCGCAGGCAGTTTCGATCCTTTTACTATCGGCCATCGGTCGATAGTGGAGAGGGGACTGGAGCTCTTTGATTCAATTGTAATCGGAATTGGCTACAATGAGAATAAAAAAGGGGAATGGAGCGTCGAAGAACGCGTCAAGGCAATCTCCGGCTATTGGGAGGACTCTGAAAATGTTTCCGTGGAAGCCTTCACAGGACTCACCGTTGATTTTGCAAAAAAAATCGGAGCTCAATTCCTGCTTCGCGGTGTCCGGTCAGCTCTCGACTTTGAATATGAGAGAAACCTTGCCGACACCAACCGTGCTCTTGCAGGAATAGAGACTGTGCTCCTCTATTCCCTCCCCCAACTCTCCTTCATCACGAGTTCGATGGTGAGGGAACTTATTCATAACGGAATCAATCCTGAAGAATATATCTCGGGTGCATTCCCAATCAGACTTAGAAAATGAAAAAAATACTAATATTTATCGGAGCGTCTTTGCTCCTTACCGTTTCAGGCATTTCCAAGGCTCAGAATTATATGAGCCAAAATCAGAAACTGCGTATGGCTGAGGCTATGATTTCTCAGTTCTACATAGATTCCGTAAATGAAAACAAACTCGTTGAAGATGGCATACGCGGAATGCTTGAAGGACTGGATCCACACTCTCAATATTCCAATGCAGAGGAAACAAAGGAACTGAGTGAGCCACTCACCGGGAATTTCAGCGGCATAGGCATCACTTTCAACATGAACCGCGACACGCTTTACGTCATCCAGACTGTTTCCGGAGGACCATCCGAACGGGTAGGGATACTTGCCGGCGACCGTATAATCGCAGTAAATGACACGGTCATAGCGGGAGTAGGAATGAAAAATACACAGATCATGAAAAAGCTGCGTGGTCCGAAGGGTACAGATGTCAACGTTAAAGTGCTTCGTCAGCAGAACGGAACACGCGACACTATTGATTTTACGATCACCCGCGCCGACATTCCTATTTATAGTGTTGACGCAGCCTACATGGTTGACGACAAGACAGGATATATACGCATAAACCGGTTTTCCGCTGAAACCGCACATGAGGTGCAGACAGCACTTAAAGATTTGAAAAAATCGGGAATGAAGAATCTTATCCTTGACCTTGTTGACAACGGTGGAGGCTATCTTAACGCGGCTGTTGAAATACTTGGTGAATTTCTTCCCGCAGGAACCCTTGCCGTATATACCGAAGGAACCAACTCAGCTCGTCAGAATCATAATACAACCCCTTCCGGCTTGAAACCTCTGTTTGACAAGGGACGTATAGTAGTAATGGCTAACCAGTATTCCGCCTCCGCATCCGAGATCACTGCCGGTGCGCTTCAGGATTGGGACAGGGGTCTGATTGTAGGAAGACGCACGTTTGGCAAGGGACTCGTGCAACGTCCTTTCCAATTTCCTGACGGCTCTATGATGCGTCTGACAATAGCTCATTACTATACGCCCACCGGACGCGATATTCAGAAGCAGTATGAAAAAGGGAATCAAAAAGCATATAATGAAGATATCCTTGAGCGTTTCAATCATGGCGAGCTGATGCATGCCGATTCAATAAAATATATTGACTCCCTTAAGGTTGAAACACTCAGACACAAGCGTCCAATCTACGGAGGCGGAGGAATATATCCGGATAAGTTCGTGCCGCTCGACACTACAGAATTTACTAAATACTACCGGAATGTAGTGGCAAAGGGTGTGCTCAACCGTTATTCGATCAACTATGTTGACAATCACCGGACAGAAATCAAATCACGTTTCCCGGATGACAATGCCTTTCTGAAAGGTTTTGAAGTGTCAGACGAAATGTTGGGAGAGCTTTATGATATGGCAACCAAGGATGGAGTGGAGTTTAATGAAAAAGAGGCGACCACGAGCGCTCCCCTCTTCTCTATGATTATAAAAGGGCTTATAGGAAGGGATATTTATGATAATGCCACCTATTTCAAGGTCTATAACCTGCACGATCCTATCTTCCTTGAAGCTCTAAGGCTCATAAATTCCCCCGATTATGACAACCTCATCCGGAAAGGGAAATAATAGATCACCAATTACCAATTATATAACCTTATGGCACGATTCCCGCTTATCCTTTCTATGGCTGCCTTGATGTTGGCGGCTTCAAATGATTCGGCTTTCGCACAGCCAAAATTCCGACGGGTAGCTGCTCCCCAAACGACACAGTTTGATGCCAAAGCTGATTCTATCGCAAAAGCCGACAGCATAGCAGCTATTCGTGCGGAGGAGCTTCGAGTGAGAGACGTTGATGAAATTCTCGCTTCCCTTCCCGAACAACCGGACTTCAAACCAACCCTCGTAAACAAAACGCTTGGTCCGTGGGTGTTCTTGGGGTATAAAAGTCTTGTCCGTAAATCAAACAATCTCACTATCCCCCCCTATACCTCTGTGGCAAAAGTAATAGACGGGAATGAGGTTTTAGTGAATCAGAATAACGGTTCAACCCGGATTGATTTCTCTGAGCAAGATATTGCCCTACGAACTGATTCAACACAAATCTCGGCGCAAGAATTTGAACTTACCGACTCTTTGCCCGCTCTGCAGGAGCCGTTGTATATAATGAGTGCAGACGTAACTCCCAAATGGCTGCGGGATGCTTTGACCTCTTTCCGAATACAGGAGGATTTCATGTATTCCACAATGGTGAACGATCCCTCCACAATCGACTATTCCTACTGGGATCTTCCTGTTCCTCCGAGGCTTCTTGAGGATGACGTAACATTCGCAGGATATATTCGCCGGCTTCAGCTTCCGAGCATAGACCTTGACAAGGCAATAATCCCTGACGAAGATCTAAGAAAAAAGCATTGGCTTCACAATTTCGGGGCATCATTGCATTTCTCGCAAGCCTACGTGTCGAGCAACTGGTATCAAGGCGGAAACAATCATCTCTCGCTGCTGTTCAACTTTAATTGGAACGTTCAGCTCAATCAGGTGTATCATCCTAACCTTCTCTTCCAGAGCAATCTTCAATATAAGCTCGGACTATACTCTACGCCACAAGATGAGGTGCATCGCTATTCCATTTCAGAAGATCTTCTTCAGTATAATCTCAATACCGGCGTGAAGGCTTTCAAGAAATGGTTCTATTCATTGAATGCTCTTTTCAAGACTCAGATATTAAAAAACTATGAGAAGAATTCCAATGTACGCACAGCTTCCTTCTTGTCGCCGGGTGATCTTAATGTCGGTCTCGGTATGTCATACTCTCACCAGAATAAGCTGAAGACCCTTCAGCTTACCGCTACTATTTCACCCCTCTCCTATAATCTCAAGACGTGCATAACGGATAAGATCGATCACACTCTATATAATATTGAGCCGACAAGAAAATCAAGAAGTGAATTTGGTAGCAACGGTGAATTCAATATGCTTTGGGCGATAACCCCGAATATCACCTATAAGACCCGAGTGTTCATCTTCACCGACTACACTTACTTCCTGTCGGACTGGGAGAATACAATCAATTTTGAAATCAACAGGTTTCTCTCCACCCAGATTTTCGCCCACCTCCGCTTTGATTCCTCAACGGAACTTGACCCTAAATGGAAACATTTCCAGCTCCGTGAGATTCTCAGCTTTGGCTTAAGCTACACTTTCAGCACCAAACCTTAATTTTTCCTTTTATTCAGGATTTGAAAATAAAAGCATCTATAAAAAACAGAACCATCCGGACAAGGATATCATCTTTGGCTGTGATGGTTCTTGCTGTCTTATTCAATTCGCTGCCCCTATTTGCCGACAGCCTTCTCCCTCCTGTCTATGACATAGAGGCTGCCAGAGATTTATGCAAGGAGTCTCCTCTTGATAACGTTGAAGGGATATGGTATTTTCCGGATGATAATGTAACGGTGCTAATAAGAAGGATTCCGGAATCGGGAAATCCGTCACTCCCTGCCTATCAGATTATGGCAATAGAATCTACAGATTGCAGGATAATTCCGGGAAGTGTAATCGGCACAATGAAATCGTCTGCCGAATCAACAAAATATGTCATCTCCTTTAATCATGAAAATAAAAAAGGGGGATTAGGGAAATCGAAGGAATGCATGGCAACCCTTTCCAAGGAACATGATTCGATGATACTGTCACGGGATAAATCAAAGTTCAATCTCAGAATAAATCTTAATCCCAATTCTCTGCTCCCTACCCTCTGGAGATCTTTGGTGAGATTCGGAATATCGGTTGGCACAGGAAACGATCCTAAACGTCCTGCGCCGGGAATGATAAAGCTCTACCCTTCGTATGACGGCAACGGATCTTCGCGTCTTAAACCCCGTTATCTTTAATCTCGTGTCGCTTATGAAGAAAAAAGGCATTGCATATCACCTTATATATGCCGGATGGAGAGTGCTCGGAATTTTTGCGGTTGCCATGGCGCTCATCCTCATTTTTACCCAAAAGGCAGACGGGAAAAAGATTCGGCAGCGTCTCAAAGTGGCTACGGAGAAATCCGCATCCACAAAGAGCAACCGGAAAACTATAAAAACAGACTCAATTGACGACAGGGGGAAGAAATGGCAAAAACTATCTGCGGATTCAATAGTATTTATCGGCAAAGATGTGGATTCAATAATCCGGTTCATCCCTTCAAGCATAAAGTTTGCCGGATATGATAAACAAGCCACCTCCCGAAGAGAGACGTTCCATGTCATCAATGAGTCGGCAGCCGATCTTAAAAAAGCCTTAATCGAAATTATCTATAAAGACATGAAGGGAAGAATGCTCCATAAGAGGAAAGTGAATGTAGTGTGTGATGTGCCTTCAGGAGAAACCCGCATTACGGATATTCCCACCTGGGACACGCAATTCTCTTTCTATTATTATCTGAGCAACAAGCCCCGGAGAATCGCGTCTCCCTATATGGTGGAATTTCATCCTCTTTACTTTTTTGTAGGGAAATAGGCGGCAGCCTCACTTCCCGGTCATTATTTCGAGAACGAGACGGTCAGTCTCACGCATCGCTTCCCTGCCTATCGAGGTAAGGTTGCGGATGGAAATGTCGACATCATCACTGATGATACCCTCTGCTTCCGTAACACATTTGCCGTTCATGGCAAGCATTGCTGACATCAGGGCGGTAGACACTCCGGAGGATATCTTCAAGGAGCATGACGGCTTCGCTCCATCGCATATCATCCCCGTGAGATTAGCTATCATGTTTTTAACGGCGGCACAGATTTCCTCATAATTTCCACCCAACAGATAGGTAAGGCCTGCGGAGGCTCCCGTAGAAGCCACCACACATCCGCAAAGGGCAGACAATCGTCCAAGACTCTGCTTGATATATATGCTTGTAAGGTGGCTCATCATCAGGGCTCGCGCAGTCTGCTCCTCCGTCGCTCCACAATCGCGGGCGTAGCTCACCACAGGCATTGTCGCGCATATTCCCTGGTTCCCGCTTCCTGAATTTGACATCACGGGAATTTTCGCACCCCCCATTCTTGCATCACAAGCTGCAGAGGTAAAACTGATGATATGTTCCAAAGGACTGTCTCCGAATAACCGCAGACCGAGTCCGCTTCTGATTGAGCTGCCGAGGGAATGTCCGTAGTTACCCTCCAAGGCACATTCGGCAGCCGCCAAATTAAGCTTACGGGCATCAAGAATAAATTCTATCTCACTCAGGGGAGATGTAAGTGCATATTCCACCACGGTAGCCATATCGAGCCGGCAGTCACTCTCGTTGTTCGACGCTACCTCCTCTCCACCACACCGGTCTTCTTCAAATATTATCTCTCCTCCTCTTTTAACAAGGACAAAGCCTGTATGAGTGCGTGAAATCACCGCCTCTGCTTCGTTTCCCTCATCATCGCTCATCTTCACCTCAATATGGAGCACTGACGGCGCATTCTCTGCAAGGGATATTGAGATTCGTCCTTGATCTATAAACCGTTTTCCAGCTTCTACATCTTCTGGCGTTACCCTTCCGAGCACTTCAAGTCCATCTTCAGATCTCCCGACTATGGCTCCGAGCGCTATGGCGATAGGAAGCCCGATCATGCCCGTACCGGGGATTCCAACCCCCATTGCATTTTTCAACACATTGGCGCTCAACCGGACCTCAACCGAATGAGGCACTGTTCCCAAGACCTCTTTTGCTTTAGCCACACATAAGGCGACTGCAACAGGTTCCGTGCATCCTACTGCCGGAACCACTTCACGCTTTACGAGCGCGGTAATTTCATCTCTCAGCTTCTTGTTTAACATGGTATGACTTGACTCTTTGTTATGACCTAAAACCCTTTTCTCAATACTTCTCTCCTCCCCTTTCACGCCCGCATTTCCGGCAAATGGCAACATATCTGTCGTTGCCTCCAATCTCCACCTGAGCACCCTCCGTAACGATACGTCCCTCCATATCTATACGTGCGTTAACAATCGTTTTCCTGCCGCATGTACACGTAGATTTGACCTCCTCTATCGAATCGGCAATCTCGAAAAGGCGGCGTGAGCCTTCGAACAGTTTGGTCTGGAAATCGGTGCGTAGGCCGTAGCAGATGACGTTACACCCGAAATCGTCTACTACCCTCGCAAGTTCATCAACCTGACGTGCGGTAAGGAACTGAGCCTCGTCTACAAGCATCCATCCGGGCATCATTCCCCCGGAGTCGTACATACGGGAGATAGTGGCATAAAGATCGGTTTCAGGATAAATCCACTTGCATTCCCTTTCGATGCCGATACGGCTGCGGATGACATTCTTTGCCTCACGCGTATCAGTTACGGGTTTAAAGCAGAGATATGCGATTCCACGCTCCTCGAAATTATAGGCATTGGTTAGCAAAAGAGCAGTTTTTGCCGAACCCATCGTTCCATAACGGAAATAAAGTTTGCCGATTCGTTGCATATTAATATAAAATTCCGAAAAATTATAGACGGATAATAATACTACCTTCTGATTATGTCATCAAAGATAATATTTTTATAAAAAATTTCAAAAAAAAACGTAAACCACCAAACAAATTCCTACCATCTTCTGTTGAAAATAGGTAAGCTTAATGATACTAATCAAAAAGCTTCACTCCAATAACAAAAATTCTAAACGACGATCTTTTCTTTAAACCCAAATCTCAAAACTCGATTCCTTATGAACGCAACAGCAGCAGAAATAATTTCGGTTGATCCCGCACAGAGCACCCTTGGAGCACTTCATCCCGAACTTGCAGTACGCATAGCTCGCAAAGTGAACGTAGAAGCTCCTTCGATCAGCAAAAAGACATGGCTAAATATGGCTTTCGCTTGCTCTACTCCGGGAGTTGTACGCAACAGCCGTACAATGCTTCTCCTCCGTCTCTGCTTCGCAGCGTTGCTCATAGTTTCCGGAGCGTTCATCCTTGCGGGAGAGATCTATTCTCCGCTTGCAGGTTATGACTCCACCCTTTATGCAGCCGTTGAAATTACAATAGGAAGCATGCTTGCTTTAGGACTTTTCACTCGTTTTGCAATGATAGCTGCAGTAGCGGGATTTGGATTTATGTCTTTCCTTTCCATTTCTGCCGGAGTTTTCGATATGCAGTCGCTTCTCTGCTGCTTCGCCTCCCTGGCGTTCTTTCTTCTCGGTACAGGACGCTATTCAGCAGATTTCCTTCTCCGCAAGGCAATAATCCTGAACGCAGCACGTCGCCGCCGTCAGCGCAGAGCAGACCGCCTCACCTACAAGGCATATCGCATGAGCCTTTAATGAAGTTAAGATGTTAGGATGTTAAGATGTTAAGATGTTAAGGTGTTAAGGACGAAGAGTTAAGATATAAGAAATAAAAGTTAAAATAATAAGGGATTCACATTTGCCGTGAATCCCTTATTATTATCTATGTATATCTCCTGCTAATATAAACCCTTACGAATCCCTTAACTTTCCTTACCTCTTAATCCTTAACATCTTAACATCTTAACTCTTATTTCTTAACATCTTAACATCTTAATCCTTAATCCTTAACACCTTAACATCTTAATCCTTAACTCTTAACCCCTTAACTCCCTTAACTCTCTTCCCAACTATACGGGAATCGCCTAATATCAGTCTCCACAAGTTCCGTTCCGCTCTGCACCTCGATAAAGGTAAGAGAAGTTATGGCACGCAAGGCATGGCGCTGCCCTTTAAGGATGCGGATCGTATCACCACGTTTTACGGGTTGCCTTACATCATCAAGCACGAGTTCACCCTCTCCGTCGATAAAAGTCCACACCTCATCACGGCAGCTATGTTCCTGATAGCTGATAGAGCAACCCGGATTCAGGGTAAGCTGCTTGGTCAGGGCGCAGAATTTATCGGAAAACTGAATATAGTCAATCACCTTATAGAAACCCCACCGGCGTTCTTCATACATGGGACGCCTTTTTAGTGTGTCGGCAAACCGTTTGATGTCTTCACTACGGCTCTTCTCCGAGACAAGAATACCGTCAGGGGATGCAGCCACAACGAGATTTTCAGTGCCGATGCACATTACAGGAATATCAAGTTCATTTATGATATGTGTGTTCACCCCTGTGCCGTCTACAGTTACATTGCCGTAGGTATGATGGCGTAATTCATCGGTGAGTGTATTCCATGTGCCGAGATCGCGCCAGTTCCCTTTGAAAGGAACGACAGCAACCGAGGCAGCCTTTTCAGCCACCTGATAATCAAAAGATATTTTCGGGAAATCAGAATAATGTTCCCTTATTTCCTCAAAAGTGGGATAATCGACATATTTCTCTGCTATTTTAGTGAGATAACCGAGTCGGAAAGCAAACACACCCCCATTCCAGAATGCTCCCTCCTCTATCAGTTTCTCGGCTGTGGGCACGTCCGGCTTCTCCGTAAATCGAGCCACTTTCAATACCTTTTCCCCTAAAGGATTTCCGGGAACGACATAACCATATTTAGCAGAGGGATATGTTGGAAGAATGCCCATCAGAATAAGATCGGCAACATTTTCTTCCACACACTTCCGCATCTCATAGATAGTATTAAAATATCCCTCTTCCGTATAGGGATCACAAGGCATAACCACAACAACCTCATCTTCCGGACAATTCTTCACTTTTGCCAAATACTCTGACGCAAGACAAATGGCAGGGAAAGTGTCGCGACGTGAAGGTTCGGTAACGATATTGACATCGTTTCCAAGCTGAGATATGATTGAATCCTGCTGAGTTACGGCAGTTGCCACCGTAACGGGAGCATCAAGTCGAGCCTCCCTGATCTGACGTACCACACGCTGCACCATGGATTCTCTCTCCTCGCTCCCCTCCACCGGAAGGAGACGAAGAAACTGTTTAGACCGGGCATCATTGGAAAGGGGCCAGAGGCGAGAGCCCGAACCGCCTGAAAGGAGTATTATCTGCATAAAATATTTAATTCTATTGCAAAAATAGGATAAAAAAAGGAAAGGAGCAATAAATTATGAGAAAAAGCCTGCGATACGGGGGTTGCTTAAAGCAACCATTCTTTTATTCACCGTCGCGATGGACTACGATTATACGTAGAATCTAATCTCACTAATTTATGGCTGCTTTATGAATTTACGACTTAACATTTACTACAGCAAGAGGTTAATGCTCAAAGAAGCGGGATATATCAGAACTGTCTGAACATATCCTGTGAGAATTTTGATAAAGGACGTTTATTAATATCCTTCTCATCATTATAGAAACCATACAGATAACGTCTTAGCGATTCTGAATCAAATATTTCCAAGTTACATCCTGTTTCGCCCATAAAAGAACCGGAAAGAATCTTTTCATAATAAGGCTGGAGATACTTTGCTATCTCAATTTCCCTTACAATATCTAAATGCCGGCTATATCGCTCCTTAATGGCAAGATTCCTCATCAGCCTACCCAATTCTGCATTTCCCCCATCATCAATCTCAACCTCCATCAAATCTATTTTCATGAACTTCGGATTGGTTAATGCATCAGGATCTTTGATTTTAAAAGTAAGTTGGGAAGCGTAATCACCCCAATACGGATGAAGGCTGAGTGAATAAGGGTTATTGCTCTTCTTATGATTACACTGTGCACATGCCGGTATCAGATTATATAACGACATGCTCAAGAAAGGAAATGAGGATTTATCGAAAAAATGGTCAAATTCGATAAACGCCTGAGAGCCATCCAAGACAATATTTCCCTTGTCATCAGGACTATTTCCGACTACAATAGTATAGTTCTGATTGCAGTAAAGACAAGTCTTTACATTTATCATGACTGCAATCTTGTTTAATCCCTCATTCCTCGACCTCTTATAGGCGAACGCATTCGTAAGTTTCATCATATATGAGGAAATATTCTTCTCTATTGCTCTGGGAGATCTCTTCTTCGAGGAATTTGACCTGAGATTCTTAAGGATAAACGTCCAATAACGTATCCATACAGGCAAGACCTCCGGTTTCCCAATCAGAACCTCATCCATATTCCGGAGAAGATGTGTATGAAACGACTTCAGTTCAGGATATGATTTTTTTATGGTAATCTTTGAGAGACGTCTCTTGATTCCTTTCTTGAAAAGAGCCAGAAATTCCTTTTCAATATCACACCAGGCGCGCTCTCTACCGTCCGCACCCAACCGAGGCAATTTTAAATCAATTCCTTTCATCTTATTTACGGGCTTTAAGTTCGGCAATTTCTCGCTTTAGCATCTCAATCTCCAGGTCTTTGGGAGAAAGGTCAAGACGCGACATAAAGTATCCCTTTATTCTCCTATCGCCAATCATATTTATCCTCTTCAAAAGGGCACTTCTAACGCGAATATTCTCATCCTCATTTCTTCTATCCTTGGTAGAGACAAAATCCTCCACCCCTTTTGAAAGCTCCTTTATTTTCTCCAAAGCAAACTCCCCGATCAAGCCGTTCTCCATAAAAAAAGAATCTCCATAAAGTTCAAACACATTGGCACCGAAGGTCTGTTGTTTTTCACCTGCTGCCACTGCGATTGTGTTTTCCTCCTTCCGATCAAGCATATTGACGCACTCTTTCGGCATGTCTGACAGAGTGATTGGGGAATGTGTGGTATAGATTATCTGAGCCTTATTCTCTCCTGAAGCCAACAACTGCATGAAAGCAAGCAATCGGCTTATGAAGCGACGCTGCCATTCGGGATGGAAACTCATCTCAACCTCATCAAGAATGATGAGAGCAGGCTTCAGAGTGTTATTTCCCGGCATATCCTGACCCCATGCTGATTTTATCCTGGAAAAAAGGTTAAGCAGACCCAATTCTCCGGAACTGAGCTGAATCTGAATCATCTTTCCATTTCGAGGGGGATAGTGGGAGAAAGAGAGATTAAAGAACCGCTCGGTCAGAAACAGATCAGAACCCATGAAGATCTCCACTCGTTTAAAAATGTCGCCGGAGTTATTATCCAACACATAGAGATAAGGCACACCCTCTTTCCAGGAAAGCTCAGTTCTTAGAAATTCGATGACACATCTCAACTGAAGGAAAAACTCACAATATAGATTTCTAAAACTTACCTCCCTACCATCTTCTCGAAATACTCCGGTGTATTCCCTGTCAATTTTATCTATAATATGGTTGCACCAGCTATATGTATCACCCTGAAAATTATGATAGTCCTCCTTTACCAATTTGAGGAGACTCAGTCTTTCGGAGAAAGGAACGCCTGTCGTCGGCAGGCCGAAATTATAGAAAAAGCTGCGTAGCGAGCAATAAAGGATTTCACTAAGCAGAGCCTTGTCATCCTTACTTTCCATCTTATCAAACTCCCTGTTGTGAGCGAAATTTTTCAACTCTCCCCAATACTCAAATTGCTCCTGGGAAATCATCCTATCCTCTCGTCTGAGTCTATCGGAAATTGAATTGAACTTGCTTTCAATGTTATTATGAGCAGCAACATTGGCACTAAACCCGATATACTTTGGGAAGTTAACCTCTGCCACACCTTTTTCCCCGTCTAAGGCATGGAAAACAGGATCCATTATCAGACGGGAGATTCGCAACTGATTCTGAATGGCGTAGGCATTGATATAATCGTTCAGAGGGAAATTGCCTCTGATAGCATCTTGACCGGAATAATTCTTCAAATCCTCCACCAGCATAAGTTTATCCGAAATATTAATCATGCCCATCCACTCATTATCAAAAGGGGAATTGGGATGTGGCACATCAAAATGACCCGAACTAAAGATCAACGGAATGCCGAGAGAAAGATTAATATCCTTTCCGGAAATTGAATTTCTAATCTCTATGTCAATGCCGGAGTTATTTTCAATATCCTTGATCTCAACATCACTCCAGACCATTAACTTGGATTTCTGAATATCTTTTTCCCATAAATCTACTTTCTCAATAATTATACCGTCAAGATGAGAAGCAGCCAGACCAGGTATGATCCTTTCCCCCAACCACTGAAGGATGGTTGATTTTCCCGTACCGTTTTTACCCACGATAGTCGTAACTCCCGTGATGTTTTTCGGGAAGAAATCCGCAGGGACAGGAGTAGGGTCAATTTTAATCACCTTCCTGACCTGATCATACGCAATATTCAGAAATGGAGAGAAATTGATTCCGATATTTTCAAGACAACGGAATTTCTTATCAATAAAAGCAAAAACGAGTTGGGGAGTCATCAGATTAGTATCAGTGGACAAGTAAAAATTAAGTTAGATGTTGTATTAATTAAAACGAGAAGCGGGTGCAAAAATTGCTCCCCGCTCCGAATAATAATCAGAAAATCACCTCCACTCCAAAAGAAAAAGATACGGTGCTTCCATACGTTGTTTTTGATAAAAAATATTATTAAAATGTGAGAATGGAAGTAGAAAAGTTAACGAGAACCTAAGGCTCTCGTTAACAGGGTCAGGGAAAAGATAATTATGTGTGGAATTAAGCGTAGTATAATGCTTTACGAAAATCTTTATTCAGAGATAAATTGAATATTGTCTGTTCTGGGATGAACGAATTCAAATTCGAGAGTACGTGCTAAACCCTCACCAAGAGTGAAAGGAGCCTTGAATCCTGAAGAATGAACTTTCTTAGCATCAAATTCAGTGGTGGCACAGAATTTCTTTACACGGACCGATGAGACGGTAAGCTTTTTCCCGGTAAGCTTAGCAAGAATATCAAAACAATGTCCCCCTATCATTCCGAGCCAATACGGGAAATGGGTAGCAGGGATATGTTTATTCAAAACTTTAGACACATGAGCGACAAGCTGATTCATATTATTGTCAGGCTTGTCGATATAGTTGAATACATTGTAACCCTCCTTGACATTATCAATCATAAACTTTACGAATGCAACCACATTACCTACGTATGCCATTGATTTCCTATTCTCACCTTTCCCTACCATCAGGAATTTACCGGAGGAAATCTGCTTCAAGAGGTTATATACATTTCCACGATTGCGTTCACCGAAAATTACTGTAGGGCGAATTATATCGATATTCCAGTCAGGATGGGAATCATACCACTTCTGGAGCATCTCTTCCGCCTGCCATTTTGATTTTCCGTAATGATTGAACGGATCAGCAGGATGATTCTCGTCAGGATTCCTCTTGTTTAGCCCATACACTGCAACGGAAGAGAAGAAAATTATGCGCTTGATGCCGTTCTTCTCCATAGCTTTCAGTGTTACTTCCATACCTCCAACATTGGTATCATAATATAGGGATATGGGAGACACATCATCGCGGTGTTGAGCAGCGAGAAGAATAACGAGGTCATAACCTTTCAGCTCACGATCTATCTGATCCTGTTCCCGTACATCCCCTATGGTTGTAATATCGTTAAAGAAATGGCTTGGAAGGAGATCAATATTCTTACATTCATATTTCTTCGGCTCCTCCCGTAGGAGATCGATAAGCCTTGTGCCAACGAAACCGCTTGCACCTATCATTGCTATTTTCATAATTGTCTTGAAGATTTTATTTGAGATATTTTATCACCCCCAAAATCGTGTAACTTACCATATATCCTACACCAGTGAATAGATTGACATTCTGCTCATTTCTTATCACGTTCCAGTAGCCTCTGAACATATCCATCTTGTTCGAGGAACGAGACAAACTCGTTTCTCTATAAAGAGCTGTCACCTTGCATACATTAAAAGCTTGATAGCCTTTTTTCAGAATATCAAGCCAAAAACAGAAATCTTCCTGAGGAATATTCTTAAAACGTGTTTCTCCAATAGCCTTCCTTGATATGATCGAAGTAAGACAAGGGATAGAGTTGGAATGTAGTAAACTGGAATATGTAGATATTTTTTTTGTCTTAACAATCCTATTGTCTCGATTTCCATTGTTATCAATTTTCTCATAGTAAGAATAAACTAAGTCAACTTCTTTCTTTTCAAGGAAAGCAACCTGAATACTGAGCTTATCTTGCAACCAAATGTCGTCTGCATCTAAAAATGCAATATATTTACCACGGGCATTTTCAATGCCGATATTGCGTGGCAATGCGGGCGAACCGGAAGGGTGATCTGTTTGGAAAATTCTAATATTTTCGTTCTTCTCAGCATATTTTTTGACTATATTAACTGTATTATCAGTGGATGAGTCGTCAATAACTAAAACTTCCCAATTTCTGTAAGATTGATTCAATACAGATTCAATAGTCTCCTTTATTGAAATTTCAGCATTAAATGCCGGTATTATAACTGATACAAGAGGACAATAGGTATCGTTTACCATAGGACCTGAACGGGTTTTAAACTCCTATACGATCTCCCAAATATACTCTAATACTCCTTTATGTAAAGAGAGGTCAATCCGGAGCAACATAGAATTTTTATGTGGGAAATAATCTTTAGAGAAAAATTTTTATTAAGCTTTCATGCAAATTTCCTTATTCCTTACGGATGAATTATAAGAACTTAATAAGGTTACTTTTGGTCGGAGTTCAATCGATAAAAATTTTGATAGAAAAAGTTTTTAAAAAATTATAAGTAATAGATACTATCAATTGTCCTTACCGGAAACAAGATTTACTACATTATTACCATTGTAGAAATCTTCCATTACCTGAGATATTGCTATTGACAAACTTTCAGAAATTATACTGGCTCCCTTGTGCTCAATCAGACGAAGGAACGAAACGATTTCGTTTCTAATTCCTTCCCCATCCAATTGATAAAAATACCTCTTATTCTCGCTTTCATTCTCGTATCTGATTTCAAAATATTCTGTTTTCCACCAAGGAGCAGGGACGTAAATATATCCCTTTGTACCAGATATAATGAGCTCACCTTCACTCTTCACACCCTTACCTACCTTGACCGATGCCACTGACCCTTGATATTCCAAAGTGATTTTTGTGAATTCATCGTAGGAATGTATTTTATTACCCATCCTGGTTATTATCCTCATAAATTTATTCTCTACGCCAAGCAACTGAAAGACCGGGAGCAACGCCGTGGGACCCCAAGAGGTGATGCTGTTCCATACCTTCCCAAGTTGATCAGTGTTGGAATAATCCACATTACGAAGACTCGTGCAGGTGGAGTCTACGGAGACTATCTCTCCGATTTTACCCCCTTTCGCAAGTAAAATCATTCGTGAATAAGCTGTGGAGTAAGCTGTCTTAACGGCGTCAATCAATATCAATCCTTTTTTATGAGCCAAAGAATAAAGTTCTTTAGTCTCTTCCATGCTTAAAGATATTGGTGATTCGCAAAGCACATGCTTTTCTTTTAAGAGAGACGTGCGAATATCGGAATAATGTCTTGAGGGATGAGAAACAACATAGACGGCATCAACGCTATCAAGCAGAAGGTCATAGTCGTCAGTAATCAGACTCACCTTCTCGGCCACCTCTGACTCACAACTTTTATTTGAAGAACAGATCCCAACTATTTTTACACCATTTACAAATTCACTTTCCCTTATGAATTTCTTTATTATGGGTGATTCCCCAATAATACCTAAGCGTAACTCATTCTTAGCTGCCCTTAACTCAGAACTTGATATTCCCTGCGTCCTATCCAGATAGACTACCTTACAGAATTCATTCAGATAATCAAAATGTCCTTTCCAATCCGATCCTACGGTAAAAATATCCGCACCATACTTCTTTATATCGTCAATCTTTTGACCCTCATACTCCTCAACGATTATCTCATCAGCGATGCCTGTCTGTCGGACTGCCTCTACCCGCTCCATGAGTGACTGCTGGACATTTATTTTGCCTCTTGTCCTGTCGAAATCATCCGCAGTCACTCCCACTATAAGATAATCGCCTAAGGCCTTAGCCCTTTCAAGAAGCTTGATATGACCGTAATGAAGCAGGTCGTAAGTACCGTAAGTAATAACCTTTATCATTTTCCTGAAAACTTATGCTTAAGGTTCCAGAGTCTAACTTTCTGGTGATTGCCCCAAATATACTTTGAAAGAATCAATTTCAGAGATGGCCTATTTGCCCATTTTTTGTTTATCTCCTCAATAGAAATATCCCTATCCTCAAGATCCTTCATAAATGCCTCCCTTTGCGGATTCATCGGAATACATCTTCTCAATGGTCCTTGAAACCTTATCACATCATCCATTTCAATCTCATGACCAACCATTCCTATAGAGGCTGCCCTCAAAGCCTCCCGACCTTTCAGCGTATTTGCTATGATTACGGAAGAACCTCCATTACCACCATACAGTTCCGGACAATATATATGAACCCCCCACAAATCTCCTAATGTAACATCGGCAACTCGCTTTTGTGTGGCATAAGGACAAGCGTAGCATGAGGGACGGTTCATCAGATGCTGGAGCCAGATGCTCCAGAACGGATTGAACCACCTGTCCTTCTTCAATTTCTTGCCATTGCTGAGAAGTATCCGCATTACTTCAAAATCCCATCTTCCTTTACGGGTAGGGCTAAAGGGTCTCCCTATATAATCAAACTTACCATCCTTGAATCTATAGTCAAGATTGGAAATGGTGCCTCCATAGTGTCGCAATAGACTTTCATCCAATTTTTTCACATAAAGTGGAGAGGGAACTCCCTCGCATACTACTTCAACAGTTAAAAGAGAGGAAGTATCAACCCTGTACAGTTCAAGGTATTTCCTGAGTCCTGCAATCTGACAGGGAGTACCGGAAAAGAGAACATTCTTCCCTTCTTTGAGAAAAATTCTTACGTCTTTGTATGTATCGTTTATCTTACTCTGGATGTATTTTGACTTACGAAACCTTTTAATTTCGGCCTTATCTGTGATATGTGAATGATATACATCAATCCCGTTACCGGTAGCCCCAAATATCACATAGTTATCCTTGCACCAAGTGTCGACTATACAAGAAAAGGCTCCTCCCGAAGTAGACATGCAGCGTACTCCCTCATCTTTGGCATAGCCACCAAAAGCCTTCTGCCTTAAATGATATTTTGAAATATCATTCTCTTCAGGACATACCTTGTTACATAATCCACAATTAACACACAGTTCCTCAACCAAGACGGGATATCTGAATCCCTCCAGATCTTCTGACATCTTCAAGGCACCATGAGCACACACCTGAGCACAGGCTCCACAACCAATGCATTCTGACTTGATGCCAGTCCTTAAAAATCCTATAATCGGCTGGTTAGTCATTTATATACTCTAAAAGTTCCTTTTTCAAGAAATTAAGACTTTCTATTCTGGCAGTCCCGATTCTTTGATGCACTTTGGCGTAATCTATTTGAGAGGGGGTATCCTCTTTGCCGTTCACCATTAGGCGGTCTGCTATACCGAAAAGTTCAAGGAGTTCCGATATTTTAGTATCACATTCATTTCTGGAAAAAGCTACGAAATCCTTTTCAAAAATTACTGAGAAAATCATTCCATGAAAGGAATTGGTCACAACCATCTCACTGTGTTTAATCAGTGATAGAAATTCTTCAACCCCGGCATCATACCTCATTACAGAACCTTTATCAGCATTAGTTGCCCTTAGACTTATCTCCACAAATTTCCATCCGTTTCTCTCAGCCAAATCCCGAGCATATTTCTCCATAGCCTCATTATATCTACGGGTGTACATCAGCATGTAAGGTTCCTCATATTCTCTTGGAGCAGTTATCTCCGCATAGTCCTCCTTGGTAAGCAGAAGGGTAGGATCAATTGTTCGCGCCACAGGACAAGACACATGCTCCTTTATATAAGGAATCATATCATATTCACGTATCCCGAGAGCTTTGAAATTCTTAAGCAGTATATTCAACTTCGCATAAGAATGCTCATCGAATCGTGAATCGCCAAAACTTGCAGCATAGGAGACAGAATGATGTCGCATGGTCTCATAATTGGCAAAATAACCGTTGTCAAGTTTAAATTCCTCAAGACAGAAAACAGTATCACTCCCTACCACATATCCTGAAAGAGATTCTTTTTCAAGACAATCGTCAAGCGTATTTGAAGTATATTTTTGCGCAGATAAATTATACCGGGTTTTGAAGAAATTGTCAAATTTCTCCTTATTGATTCTTATAGAATCTAATGAAAGGCGACAGTTTAATTGTGACTCTTCATCCTGATCCCACATAATTTTCAATGGATTCAGAATATCCACTTCTTTCAGCACATCCGGACAATAATCCACTACCACAGCCTCAATTTTCTGAGGATATATACTGTCAATTGCTTTCTGTAAGGCATAAGTCTGCAACGCTGATCCATAATTAGTAAAATTGCAATAGATATTACAGCTCAGGATACCATACCTTTTCTTATTATTTTGCATTATCATCTATCTAATTCAAAAAGAGCGTCAAGGAATCTTTCCATATACTTTTTTTCTCCGATCGATACCCGAAGACACGTTCCGAAATTTCCAACACCGGGATACGACTTAATAAGAATGCCTTTTTCCTCTTTCATCCTCCTCACTATCTTGTCGGCATCTGTGCGTACCTTTATAAAAAGGAAGTTTCCGGCCTCTCCTTTGTGCTCGTAACCATTCCGGTCCAGGGTGTCAATGAGGTATCTTCTCCCCTCTTTAAATTTTGATATGAGATCTTCAAGGATGGAGGGGGTTGTGATAATCTTCTCCGCAAATTTCAATGCGAAGGCATTTGTATTATGTGGGGTGCAAAGTTTCTGCACCATCCTTATACCTTCAGGCCATCCTACCACATAACCGAGACGACAACCTGCCATGGAAAACAGTTTGGAAAACGTTCTCGTTACGAAAACATGCTCATCCTTGAGCGCGTACTCAATGAATGTCTCCGGATAGAAATAATGATAGGCCTCATCTATAAGAAGTGTAACCTGATTTGCTTTGGCAGCCTCATAGATTCTCCTGAACTCCTCTTCCGTGTAACAATTACCCATAGGATTATTGGGATTCAGCAAGATGAGCAGTTCTGTTTCGGGAGTTATCTCATTGATTATGTTATCTACATTCATGCTAAGGTCTGCTTCGTATGGAACCTTGATAAACGTCCTTCCGTACATTTCTGAATACACTTGAAACATAAAATATGAGGGTACTACTCCCACTATTCTGCCTTGCGGTGAAGTGAATGCCTGAATAATATAGCGTATGCCTTCTGCCGATCCGTTCACAAGGCATAGATGTTTGATATCGGTATGGAGAAATTTGGCCAGTTCTTCAGTGAAATGTAGGGTCTCAGGATATTGTGCCACCAACTGAGGGCCTACGTCACTCAACACTTCATCAATCACTTCCTGGGGGAGTCCACCGGGATTCTCATTAAGGTCAAGTCTCAAATAATCCTTGCGTTCGTTTTGGTCGAAGATACGATGAAGGTTCTTGATATTGGGATTTAAATAATACATAATCGTGTGTTTTTTGATTGTTAGTTAAGCAGATCCTGGGCTTCTTGAATACTGTAGAAGAAAAGATAGGAAAAAGAAAGTTTAAGCAATGAGAGATAAGTCAATAAGGACCGAAATCCACATGTAAGGAATGCGCGGGTTTTTGCTGTTCAACAGGAGGAAGTTGCATATAATCACCGAATGCCTTGGTCAGATATAAGTCATAATCTGTTGGAACCGGTAACAAGGTATCCTCATACTGATGATAAACCGGCTCTCCAAAAACCTCTTTATTGTAAAAGGCATTATGGAATCGCGACATACCGAAGAAATTACCGTATTCTTGGGTTTCTTTCTTATTATATCTGTATACGAACGATTTCACAAAATTAAAGATTCTCTGATTCTTCATTATCTTTGAACACTTGATAGCCATCTTCTTAAGTAATGAATCTGTCTTATATTCCTTATGGAGCAAAGCATAGGAATTCAGCATTTTTGCTCCTATATATTGTAAAATTTTCAGAGATTTGGATTTTGGAGCATTTACAATTTCAAATACATCAATAAATATACCCCTATTTTTCATGGGAATCCCATTCCATTCTCCTATGTCCTCAAGGAATGTGTTTCTCAGGCGTATCTTTGTAAAACAGCCCGGCCAATCGACCCATGCCTCCTGAATGTACCAAATCTCTGGATCTAATTCTTTCCGACATATAGAAAGAAATTTCTTATAATTTGAAGAAGTCATCATTATGTCCAAATCATCATCCCAAGGGATAAAGCCGTTGTGACGAATAGCTCCTATTGCATTACCTCCATTCAAATAGTAAGTTATATTATGTTTTCGGCATAACTCATCAATATGCCTCATAACTTTAAGGAGTACCTTTTGAAGATGCTTAAGATTAGGATCCATTTTCTTTTTTAGTTATTCGACTCGTATTTCTCTGCGACTGACCTAGGAATATAAATCAAGGGATAATTTTGCAATCTTCTCCCAATTATAATCCGCAGCGGTTAGAATACAATTTTCAGCCATCCTTATTATTTCCGTTCTTGAATACCCTGCTGCTTTCTTAATAGTTGATGAAATAGCATCTACAGAAAGATCAGTTACCCAACCACACTTATTCCCGCTTATTAAATCTGCTACATTTGTAGATGGTGTTACAATACATGGAACCCCATAAGCAAGTGCTTCAAGAATGGTAATTGGGAATCCTTCATAACGGGAAGTGAGTAATAATACGTCAGCCTTCAGAAAGGCCTCCTGCTTCTTGACTCCAAACACCTCTCCATAAAAATCAATTACTCCCTCATATCCCTTTAATTCTTTCTTAAGCCAGTCTAATTCATCCTTATATCCTCTTCCATATATGGAAAGATGGAATTTTACTCCATTCGAATGAGCCTTTTTTACTGCCGGAATCATTATATCAAGCCCTTTATGGTCTCGGTCAAGCCTTCCGATAAATAACAACTCTAATATTTTATTCTTGTGTTCGGAAATCTCTGTAACTTCTTCACATCCATTAGGAATAATTATGCTGTTACTGTTCCTCCTTGTTATGGTAGAGTTTAAAAGCTCATTATTGTTAAGATAGATTATTCCTTTAGCCTTCTTGATTATATAATTAAGGAATAGTGTGGTATAAATAAATTTCTTAATCGGAGATTTTTTAATATTTTGTCTCGAAAGGGCTCCATGGAGTTCTATAAGATAAGGAATCCTCTTTTTCCTGAGAAGAGACGAGAAAGTTATTATTTTTTTATTGAAAACTCCATGGAAAATTACAACATCAGGTGGATTAGATGTTATCAAATGTTTAAAATCCTCATATTCGCAATATTCTATGTCTGCGTCATAATAGCCATTTCTATATATATTAAGAATTTTTACCTCATTTCCTAACTCCCTTTGTTTAGGACCCAGGTTTTTCAATACAAAATATATTCCGTTAGAGGGTTTGTAAATGCTACAGACATGAAATACTCGCATAGATAATTTTGCTTTTACAATGAAAGAATCAGTCTGGAATCTTGTATATTTTCCTGACTATTTTACCCAAAACATCAATTAAAGGGGTTGCTTTCCCTTTACGCCTCCTCTCTCTCCAATGGGATATATAAGGGATTGAGAAAAAAGCTACCTTGTCGCAACCATATCTGTCATACAGAGTGGAGTTCAGTCGCTCAAAATCCTGATCAAATTTAAATACATCCTCCTCAATTTTTTTATCCTTTGTCTTTAGCAATCCAATTCTATAAATCGAAGGTATTTTCTGAGATAGTCTACTCAATAGATAGTACAGGTGATGTTTATCAGTCGTCTTGCTTATCCTATTAAATGACTGAAGCATATTCAGGACAACTTGAATTGTCTGATTAAGATTTTTATAACTTACCGCCTCACTGACCGTTTGTCCTTCTCGTCCTACTAAATATCTGTAGATAACTTTTGGAAAAAAAACAATCGTATTAACCTCATTCATCGGTTCATACATCCATTGCTGATCCGTATAAGATATTCCTTCAAGTTGTTTATAATTAATTCTCAACAGAATATCTCTTCTATAAGTAACAGCATGCATTTGAAAGCGGGAGTTGCACAGGACATCAACACACTGCTTAAAAAATATTGCCATACCCTCACCTTGATCCCAGAAAGAATATTTTGAAGTTACCTCTCCCTTTTCATTCACAATTACATAATCCGATATAATAAGATCAGCATCCTGTTTTTTTAAAAATGAGATAAAATAGTTAAAATTATCTTTCTCAAAGGAATCATCAGCATCAAGCACCTTAATATATTTCCCGGTTGCCATCTTAAGGGCAGCATTAATGCAAGAGCCGTAATTTCCGTTCGTTTTATCAATTACCTTTATAGAATCAGGATAACGGCGATGGTAGGATTGTGCAATTTCAAGTGTCTTATCCTTGCTTCCGTCATTAACGACTAAAACCTCTACATCCTTAAGGGTATCCACCAACAGCGAATCCAAACATTGCGGCAAATATGCCTCCATATTGTAGGAGGGTATAATTATTGATAGAATTTTATTCATTGTGTAGATGTGATTAAGTTAAAATGAATTTCTTAAAAATTTTCTTTTATTTTTATTATAACATAAAGGTACAAAGCACATAAATATGAAAGACTGGATCTCCCACAAGAAATATGGTCGTTGAAAAAATGATAAGATTATCAATAGAGAGAATCCTAAACTTATTTTAGAGGGATAAACGTAATTATTTGCCAGAATAAAACCTATAAGACAAATAAAAGAGAGAATGCCGTTAAGCATTATAAAGACTTTATAAGAACTATTTGCGGTTCCATCAAATGCCTTATTATATTTTTTTGTTGACATTCCGCACATATAATCTTCAGATTTACGGAATTGTTCGTACTGAGTTGTAAACGAGGCGGTATTCCGATTATTTCCGGAAATACCCTTCTTGTCATCTAATGCTAAGCGACTTAGTATAGCAACCGACACCAAATCATCGTTAGTTGGTGAATAATATAGTATTCCACCCCCCACTAATAAAGCGAGAACTCCAACAATCTTAATTACGGTTTTTGTGATAGATTTAGTTGTTGCCAATTTATAAAGTAATAGACCTACAAGATACAAAACATATCCTGCCAAAGAAAAAGACCATATTAAAGACAATGTTAAAACTACATTCTTCCAATTCTTCCATGTATATCCGTTTACATATAGAAGTAGTGCACAAAACATTCCCATGTGACCGGGCTCTGTCAGCATTCCATGGAACCTTGACATAAATCCTAAGTCATACAGAAGTATAAAAAAATAATAATTTTTGAAATTCGGATAAAATGGATTTTTATTCTCAATCTCTGTATATGGCAAGTCCACGAAAAATATCTTTATGGCAAATCCGATCAATCCAATAAATGCCATCCATGTGAATATATCAGTTAAACCTTTGAGAAAAAGTTTTCGTTCAGATTTGTAAAAGAGAATAGGAAACAAAAATGGTAACATTGTACCTAAGAATTTCCTAAAAGATTCTTCGGGAGGATCAACAAGAAATTTTGAAACGAAGAAGGTAAAAAGAACATACCAAAATAGAATGGGGGTTATATCAGAAGAAAATTTGGTTCGGATTATGGGTAACCGGAAGGCGACAAAAAGAAATCCAAACAGAGCATGATAAAAATTTCCCCAGAAAAACCATGGTCCTGCGGATACCAATGCCAGAGCAATCGCCATAAAAATACTTATCTCTGAAAAAATTCTTTGATAAGATTTATTATAAGTTTCGTAGATTCCCGGATTTATAAATGAAGATAACTTTATCAATGATAACCTCATAAATTTTCCTCACTCAATTAGCTATCAACTGCTTTCTTATTCTATCAATTATACGCATGTCTACTTTGGAATCAAATTTTCTGGCGAATAGAGCGTATGAGTTAATCAATTCGGAAAAATCCATATCGTGCCATACATAAGGTTTACCTCTTTCCCAATCAATTAATCTGGTATCACCCCCAAAATCTCTCTCTATATCAAAAACGGTATTCTTAAAATCAGAATTCATTATTATAGTCTGCTTATACATTTCATCTGCACAAGGCACTCCCTTAAAAAGATTCAATATCTCCTTCTCTCTTAGGACTATATGTTTGGCGAAGGCACCGGTTATTGATACCCATTCACTTCCTTTGTAAACCTTTACTTCCCATTTCCTTTTTACATTAAATAGCTTCTGTATATTGAGGGCAGTTTGTCGTAAAATTTTTAATCCTCCTCGAAGCAGTTTGTTAGGATGACGATAGTGATTCAAAAAGAAATGGTGATAATTGGTCTTGTTCTCCAAATCTCTTTTATTAAACTCACCCTGAGCGAATCCTATTAAATTCGTATCAGGAGGAAGAGAATTAAAATAGTCGTGAATATGATTCTGACTCTTTAAGGGAAGATCCTGTCCAGACAGTAGGTGTACATATTTGTACTCCCCATGTTCGATGACCATTCTAAATCCTTCTATTTCTGCTTCTACTAAAGATAAACTGCCCCATCTGACGTCAATACGCTTATTATCCTGAAGTATGTATATGTCAGAATGTACAGTTTTAATATCTTCATATAACGAACTATCAGATTTCTTGTCCGGTATTATAAAAATATCATTACGTTTATCATCAATTAAGGAGACTAATGTTTTTAAACAATACGGATCCGAATGTGCGAGTATGAGATAAGCATGACGAGACATAGATGCTTAGGAGAATAAATTAATTACCTGTCGAATAATAGGTGCCATATCATAATATTTATATTCAGCAAGACGACCACCAAAAATTATATTCTTTTCTTTATCCGCAAGTTCTTTGTAATGGTAATAGATTTCTTGATTTCTCTTGTCATTTACAGGATAAAATGGTTCCATTCCTTCCTTCCATTCCGTAGAATATTCGTGCGAGATAACAGTCTTTGGATTCTCATAGACCGCGTTTCCGAACATCTCGAAATGCTTATGCTCAATGATACGGGTAAAGGGCACTTCAGCGGATGTATAGTTGACAACTGCATTCCCTTGCCAGTTGGGATTGTCAAGAACCTCGGTTTCAAAACGAACTGTCCGATATTCGAGCTTCCCGAAGCAGTAATCATAGAACTCGTCAATTTTTCCTGTAAAGACAATTTTGTCAGCTATAGATTCCCAATACTTACGATCAGCAAAGAAGTCTGAATTTAGTCTAACTTCAATGCCTTCAAGTAGTCCATCAATAAGCTTATTATATCCTCCGATTGGAATGCCTTGGAAAGAATCGTTGAAATAATTGTTGTCAAATGTCGTGCGTACCGGCAGGCGACGAATTATGAACTCCGGAAGATCCTCACACTTTCTTCCCCACTGTTTTTCAGTATAGCCCTTTATGAGCTGCTCATAAATATCCTTTCCTATAAGAGAAAGAGCCTGTTCCTCAAGATTGCGGGGTTCGGTGATGCCTTCTGCTTTCATTCTTTTCACAGCCTCCCTGCGCTGTTCATCAAGTTTGGACTGGGCTTCCTCCGGAGTCTTGACTCCCCACATCTGATAAAATGTGTTCATGTTGAAAGGAAGATTATAGAGTTTTCCATTCGGTGCTTGAGCGACAGGGCAGTTTGTGTAACGATTGAAAGGAACTATTGAATTTACAAAATCCCATACCTCTTTGTCAGAAGTATGGAAAATATGTGCACCATACTTGTGGACGTTTATTCCATCAATTTCCTCGCAATATATGTTTCCTCCTGAATGAGGACGTTTATCAATCACGAGACAGTGTTTTCCTTGCTTTCGGGCAAGGTGTGCAAAGACTGCACCGAATAGTCCGGCGCCTACTATGAGGTAGTCATATTTCATTTCTTCTTTAATTTCTTCTTGCAGAGTCTGTTAATTACCTTACAAAAATTATTGATAAGATTATATACACTATTTCCATATAATCTGCTTAATAAATAATAGCAATCCGACCTGATTATAAAATTATTCTTTCCGGAAACAAGGGTAGTAAAATTGGGTATACCCTTGAATACATCAGTGAAACATTCAATTACCTTTTCAGGAAGCCTTAACTTCTCCTTAATTTCATATAAAACATCTGCATCTCTTAGAATAAATGGTTCTGCATTATCTTTTGCCGTGATATTTGTGCATAAATAATGTACAATAATTGCATCCTTCAAAAATCTTATACCATGGATCAATTGGCAATTACATATTTCTTCCAACCTTTTGACGGGATATCCCATTTCTATATTAGTCTTATTAAAGGCAGGTTGATCCATAGATACCCCATTATTTCTTCCTTTGAACCAGTTTTTATTCCAATTTTCAAAGAAAGAATAACTGGTGCATGATTCTTTCACAAACAAAACACCACTATTGAAATATTCATTCTGTTTAGAGAAATCTACACCTATTTTATTACCATGTTTAATACACATATCCCGGTAGGGATTCTCAAAAAATAATGTATGAGCATCATAGCAAGCTGCAATATCGGCATCCGGCACCTTAATGTACGCTAATGATTTAGTTATTAAGGTATCACAATCGATAAAAAAGAAATCCCCCTTGATATAGTTACGACATGTGGTTTTTAGGATTCGGGATTTATTTTGAGGAGAAAAGGAAGAATCTAATTCCACTGTAATAATATTATCTACTTCCTTAACCATCAATTTTCTTTTGCCGATTAAACCAGCAAAAGTAATGTTGTCAACCAATAAGTTAACCTCCACATTATCACCCATGTGAAAACGAAGAGATGAAATTGAAACATAGGCCTGTTCTAAATATACGTCATTTTCAGAACTGACTAGCACATATAACACTTTTGTTTTCATTATGGTAAACACATGAAACGTTTATCAATATAAGAGGTTGGTGTTAAATTACCCCTATGTTGTAAATCAAATATGTAGATATTTAGATATTCCACGTCTAACCAATACTCTCTCATTCCTGGTGAGTCCTATAAATAAAGCAGAGAATGCCGTTACACTTACTGTGGAAAGTCCATATAGCAACAATCCGAATATATTATGAGGAAAACAAGGAAAAAGGAAATATCCACAGGGAGCAGCGACCCCAAAGGTCAGAAGTAATGGAAGAACAACTTTGAAAAAAAATAGCCTTAAGGAATAGTCTAATTGTTCTTTAAGGAGTAAAAGACGTGCTAAGATTGCAATTAGAGATGTAAATATCGATACAAACATCACTGAATATGGACTGCCCCCAAAGTGTAACCATATCCAAGCCAGTGGAATATTCAGCACCATAATAATGGAGATAACAATCTGGAATTTTTTGATCTTTCCGATTGCTTGTAGAGCTGTCGTTATGGGACCAACAATAGAATCAATCAATGCAATTGTCAAACTCAACTGAAGGAAGCCGACTGTAAATGGCGCAACATCGCCAAGCCATATTTTCAGAACGGGTTCCGCTGACATTACGAGTGGAATTGCAATAAACATCATGAGAATTACGGAAAACCTGCATCCGGTAAAAACCAATTTCATCATTTCTCCTTTGTTTCCTGCAGCATATTGTTTTGTAATCTGAGGATTTATCGCCATCTGAAAACTACTTGCAAATCCATATACAACCCCACCCACCTGACTTGCAACTCCTTTTGCAGCATTTACTGCAACATTGAAAAACAGATTTATTAAAATATTCAATCCCTGATCCCTTACAGAAAATCCCATGTTGCCAATAAAACTCCAACCGGCAAATGAAAGCATATCTTTAATCAAGTGCTTATCCTTATAGTATTTATAGTGGCAGGAAGAGAAGTAGCGGCGGCAATAAAGACTATTTATTAGCCTCATAATCAAGGAGACGCATAAAACTAAAATAGCATAGACAATCAATTTATCAAATGGAATTACAATCAAGGCTAATACTATTAGCAGTCTAAGGACGACATCAATAATGCCAAAATAACCGTATGCCTTCATGTGTTCGTGTGCGACTATAGAAGCTGAATAGGGAACACTTATTACTGACACACAAAATGCAAGTATAGAACATTGATAAACCCAATTAGCTGCCATCATTCTATCGGTGGGTATATTCATCTTATAGTTTAAAAACCATAGACCAATAGTTTCTGCCAGCACCAATATGATAAGAGCTAAAAGAAAATGTACAGTGAGGGAGAGTGAAAAAACCTTTTGAAGATTACCTGTTACTCCTTTCCCAAGCTCAAAAGAGATAAATCTTTGGGATGAAGCTATCATGGCATTCTGTAGGAAAGCAAACATCAGGACTATGCCACCAACAACGTTATAGATACCATAATTATCCACCCCGAGAACCTGCCATATCACTCTAACTGTATAGAAATTAACGCCTATACTTAACAACATTCTTATATATAAGAACATTGTATTTTTGGCTATACGTTTGTTATCAGCGGATGGCATTAATCTAATTCCTTAACGTATTCCTTCAAAGGAAATAATAAGGTTTGGATTTTCATTCCTCCTTGTCTTCGTCTTCCTCGGATTCAATCAAATTCGAAGGGACCGGAATAAGAAGATCCAGTGATTCGTAAGGGATTTGGGTCTCCTTGTCATTGTCTTTGTTACAGCCGCTGCAAATCGGGAAGATGTACCAACTCTTATCGTCGTCGTCAACTTTCTGCACGTGGCCTCCGACTATATCGGATGTAGGCTTGGACGTGTTGCAGAAAGGACAAGTGTATTCCGGTCGGATTGGTGTGCTGAAGTCGTGTATTTCACGATATGTCGCTTCCCAGTATCTTATCCATCCTGTAAACGGATACGGAGGGTTGGGTGAGACTTTGCTTGATCCCACCACATTACGGATAGTAATATATTTCGGTCTGAACTCAACCATTTTGGGTCAAATTTATCTCCAGAGGATAGGTCGTGATGGTGTCAATATCCACTAATGGAAGAATGACTGTCTTCAAGGGCGTATTTTCCAACTTGGCAGCCAAAATACCCCGAGTTGCTCCGTAGAGAAGAGAGGTGAATACACGAAGTTTATCGGTTTCCATGATAAACTTGTCTCCTTTGATGAATGAGGCGAAGGATTGTTCATCAAGTTCGAATGCAAGATTGGTCTCAATTTTTATAATGACTTTTTCTTTCTGATAAAATGATATGGAAAGAGTGCTTATAAACAATCTTTGCTCTGGAATTATGCCGTATGAATAGTTAGAATCCATCTCCACCTCCCCTATTCCGGGGTTAAAGTCGGATTCAAATATAGCAAACTGTGATGTGGTAATATCCGCTATTCTAAAATTCACTGTTTTCTCCATTAGCTTAAATCTGATAATGACTGAAAATAAATTAAATACTCGATGAATCAATGATTCCTTAAGAGAGGCTGACCATTTTTCTTTGTAGCACTACCCTTTTATTTAAGGACTGTCGTGCTGAATAACCTCCCCTTATTTTCGGATATATTACATCACATTCTTTATTGCCTATGATAGCAGGCGGCGTTATATTTAAATCTTTTTTTGCCCTGAATACTTGAATGCTATAGGTAGGTTTACTGACAGGTTTTGAGATAGAGCGGTCAATTATATTTATGCCTAAAGCCTTCTCCAATTTGACAAGTGTCTTTAGTTCAAGATTGGCTTTTCCATTCAAACTTTTGCTGACAACCGCCGGATCCATTCCTAATGTCTCTGCAAGTGCCAGCTGGGTCATTCCGGATATACGGAGCGCACGACGAACTTTCATCGCTATCCTCATTGATGCCTTGTAAAGTTCTCCGTTCTCCTCCAAATCGTTCTCTATTGCCAGTTCTTCTTCGCTTTCCGGTTGTACTATTTCACGTAGCTTGTCAAGATTTACATTTGACCGGAAGGCATTCTTTCGAACTGCCTCATCTCGATATATCTTGGAATTAGTCTTCTTCATGATCCTCCTCCATATAATCCAACAAACTCTGCCTGTCAACTATGCTGTTTTCCTTAAGAAATTCACAAACTTTATACAGCCGTTTTCTTAATTCAGATTCCAGTGTCGTTACAGACATTTTATCATCAAATGCCGGACAATCATTTGTTGATCTCTTTATCTTTATCCCTCCGTAAATAATCAAGTAGCAGTCATAACTAAACTCTATGGCATAGAGCCTTACTAATGAAGGATGACCTATACCATAACATTTTACCGGAAGATAATCCACGCCATATTTTACACTCGCGCCACCACCTTCAGGAGGGATAGAAATATCAATTGAAGAATGAGGTTGAAAGTATCCTCCAAAATCCTGACATATTCCCAAGCGAATCTCATTGCTTATGCGCTTAAGTTCATCGCGTAGGTCTATGATTTGATCATTCGCCTCTACTACGTAATCTTCAATGTCATCACGTTCATATCCCAACTCATCAACTATATACTGACTGATTTCCTCCTTAAATGAAGTGAAGAATTTTATCAGATATTCATCATCAGTGAGATTCCTTATAGTCAGTCGGTAAATATTCAGCGCCTCTCCTGAATATCTTACCGCGTAAAGAGCCGGGGGATATATGCCAATAATCTCCATTTGATTATCCGTTTATATTATAAC